>JBMTDJ010000028.1:0-23633 GCA_049431945.1 Candidatus Nanopelagicales bacterium
TGAAGGCCTCGCGGATGATGCGCTCCGCGCCGTACGCCGTGTTGATGCTCTCCTCGGTCGCGACCTCCTGTGGAGTGCCGCGACGCAGTACGCCCCCGGCGCCGACGTAGGGACCCTCGGTGCCCTCGCGGTAGACGACGAAGTCGATCTCCTCAGGTCCCTTGCCCGCGAGCGGACCGGTGACCCCGGGGTACAGCTTCACCGGGCGGTAGTTGACGTGGTGGTCGAGCTCGAAGCGCAGCGGCAGCAGCACGCCGCGCTCGAGCACGCCCGGCGGCACAGTGGGGTCGCCGATGGCACCGAGCAGGATCGCGTCGTAGGAGCGGAGCTCCTCGAGGACGGCGGGGGGCAGGGTCTCGCCGGTCCGGTTGTACAAGCGCGCGCCCAGGTCGTACTCCTGCGTGGTCACGGTCATATCGCCGCGGACCGCGTCGAGGACCTTGAGGGCTTCGGCCACCACCTCGGTGCCGATGCCGTCGCCGGGGATGAGAGCGATGTTGAGGGTGCGGGCCATGGGCGGAAGGCTAGTCGGGCGACCTGGCCCGCGGTGACGGGGCTAGTCCACGATCTGGACCCGTGAGACCTGCCCCGACCCGGTGAGGGTCTCGCCAGCGAGGGACACGGTGGCGCGCACGGCGGCCTTGCGCGTGATGGTGAGGATCTCGGCGCCGCGGTCCTGGGTCAAGGTGGTGACCTTGATGAAGCGTCCGACCTTGTATGCCCGCACGCCAAGGGAAATGCTCGCCCCATGCTCGGCGACGACGTCGCCGTCCACAATGCGCTGCACGGTGACAGGAACGCTGGATGGCACCAGGGTCGCCGTCCGCATGGTGCCAGGAATCCGGATCGCGGAGGAGGTGTCGGTAGCGGCATCGATCACGAGGCGGGTGGTCATGCAGCCGGTGAGATCGCATTCGGATCGCCGCAGATCCACCTCGATCGGCATCGGGCGCGCCGAGTCTCGGGCCTGGCCCCCGGGGGTGTGGAGGCCGAAGGCGATGCGACCCGACCACGTGCCGCTCACCGTGAGCGCCACGGTTGTGCGGATCTCCGGCAGATCAGGTCGCGCCTTGGCGGCCTGGGCCGGGGCGGGGACGAGCAGAGCGGCGCCGAGGGCGACAGCCGCCACGGCGGTCAGGGGCTTAAGCATGGGGGCCTCCAGGGGATAGGTGATGACCTCCCGGACGCTAGGCACGCTGGCGGCCTCGTCCGCGGGGCCGACGACTCCCTGTGGATGACCGGCCACGGGATGCCCTGGGGACAACGTGGCTGGTACCCTCGTCCCGATGTCAGCGCAGCGTCTTCTCCTTGGTCGCCGCGACGAGGCCTAGGGGCTCCGAATAGGGCCCACGCCGGCCCCCTCGTCGCGGAGTCCTTGCTGCGCCGGTCCTCCCCCACTCGCCCCTGAGGAGACCGAAGATGACCATCGACATCAACCCCCAGCAGCCCAGCCCGATGGCGTGGCAGCGCTACGGCGCATACCGCCCCGTCGACCTGCCCGACCGCACCTGGCCGGCAGCAGTCATCACCGAAGCACCGCGCTGGTGCGCGGTCGACCTGCGCGACGGCAACCAAGCCCTCATCGATCCCATGTCGCCCGCACGCAAGAAGAAGATGTTTGAACTTCTGGTCGCCATGGGCTTCAAGGAGATTGAGGTCGGCTTCCCCTCCGCCTCGCAGACGGACTTCGACTTCGTGCGCATGCTCATCGAAGAGGACATGATCCCCGATGACGTGGTCATCCAGGTGCTGACGCAGTCGCGCGAGCACCTCATCGAACGCACCTTCGAGGCGATCCGTGGCGCGAAGCAGGCGATCGTGCACCTCTACAACTCCACGTCCACCCTGCAGCGCCGCGTCGTCTTCGGCCTCGACAAGGAGGGCATCAAGGACATCGCCGTTCACGGCGCGAGGCTGTGCAAGAAGTACGCCGAGCAGATCGCCGACGAGACGGATGTCTTCTTCGAGTATTCACCCGAGTCCTACACCGGCACCGAATTGGAGTTCGCCGTCGAGGTCTGCGATGCGGTGACCGAGGTCTGGCAGCCCACGCCGGATCGCAAGGTGATCCTCAACCTGCCCGCCACTGTGGAGATGGCCACGCCCAACGTCTACGCCGACTCCATCGAGTGGATGCATCGGCACCTGGCACGTCGCGACAGCATCGTGCTGTCACTGCACCCGCACAACGATCGCGGCACGGCCGTCGCCGCGGCAGAACTTGGATACATGGCCGGCGCCGACCGCATCGAGGGGTGCCTGTTCGGCAATGGCGAGCGCACCGGCAACGTCTGCCTCATCACCCTGGGCATGAATCTCTTCAGCCAGGGCATCGACCCACAGCTGGACATGCGCGACATCGATGACATCCGGCGCACCGTGGAGTACTGCAATCAGATCCCCGTGCACGAGCGCCACCCCTACGGCGGCGACCTGGTCTACACGGCGTTCTCAGGCTCGCATCAAGACGCCATCAACAAGGGCTTGTCCCACATGGAGATCGATGCCACTGCGGCCGGCGTACCGGTCGACGACTTCAGATGGGAGGTCCCCTACCTGCCGATCGATCCGAAGGATGTGGGCCGCACCTACGAGGCCGTCATCCGCGTGAACTCGCAGTCGGGCAAGGGCGGCGTGGCCTACATCATGCGCACGGAGCACAAACTCGAGCTGCCGCGTCGGCTCCAGATCGAGTTCTCCCAGGTCGTCCAGCGGATGACCGACGAGGAGGGCGGCGAGGTGTCGGCCGAGGACATGTGGTCGGTCTTCTCCGCGGAGTACCTTCCCGACCCGGCTGCCCCCTGGGGTCGCTTCGGCCTGAGGTCGGTCAAGCAGGAGTCGGACATCGATGGCGACACCACGGTCGATGTTGTACTCATCGACGCCGGGGACGAGGTGTCGCTCACCGGCCGGGGCAACGGCCCGGTCGCTGCCTTCTGCGACGCGCTAGCCCAGCACGGCGTCGACGTGCGCGTCTTGGACTACGCCGAGCACGCGATGTCCGCCGGAGGCGACGCCAAGGCGGCGAGTTACGTGGAGTGCGCCGTCGCCAGCAGGGTCCTCTGGGGTGTCGGCATCGATCCGTCAATCACCACGTCGTCCCTCAAGGCGATCGTGAGCGCGGTCAACCGCGCCGTCCGCGACGCGTCGTAGATCTAGAACGCCATATCGACGGCTCGACCGGTGTGCGCGCCGATGTCGGCGACGATCCGGTCGAGCACGTCGGATGGCACTGCGCTATCGACCGTGAGGACGATCACGGCGTGCTCACCGGACTCGTCCCGACTGACCTGCATGCCGCCGATATTGATATCGGCCTCGCCGAGA
The DNA here is from genome assembly GCA_049431945.1 of Candidatus Nanopelagicales bacterium. Classification (GTDB taxonomy): domain Bacteria; phylum Actinomycetota; class Actinomycetes; order S36-B12; family S36-B12; genus Mxb001. The sequence continues at coordinate 3,328 of JBMTDJ010000028.1, forward strand.
ATGCGACCGACCGTCCCGACGATGCCGGGCCGGTCGTGGTAACGGAAGAACACCATGTGCTCACTGATCGGCACGTCGACGTCGACGTTGTCCACCTCGACGAGTTTGGCGACATCCTTGGGCCCGGCTACCGTGCCGGCCACGCTCACCCAGGCACCGTCGCTGAGCGTGAGCCGCACCCGCAGCAGGTTGCGATGATCATCGCTCTCTCGGTCGGTCGTGAGGGCGACCTCGACCCCGCGCTGCTGGGCAAGCACGGGCGCATTGACGTAGGACACCGGATCGTGGACGAGACCCTGGAGGAGTCCCTTGAGGGCGGCGAGCTCGAGCACGCGTACGTCGAGGTCGGCGACTTCGCCGCGGACTTCGACGTCGATGCGCTGCACGGCACCGTCCGCGAGACCACTCGCGATGACACCCAGGCGCTCGGCGATCGGGACAAGAGGTCGGATCGGCTCGGCGAGCACACCACCCTGGACGTTAACGGCATCGGGTACGAGTTCGCCGCCGAGCGCCAGGCGCACGGACTTGGCCACGGAGATGCCCGCCTTCTCCTGCGCCTCATCGGTTGACGCCCCAAGGTGGGGGGTGGCCACGACAGACTCCAGGGCGAACAGCGGCGAGTCGGTGCAGGGCTCCTTGGCGTACACATCCAGCCCCGCACCTGCGACACGGCCATCAGATATGGCCTGGAACAGCGCATCCTCATCGACGATGCCGCCGCGCGCGGCGTTGATGAGGTACATCGTCGGCTTGGCGAGTTTGAGCTGCTCCTCGCCGATGAGACCCGCGGTCTCCGGAGTCTTGGGCAGGTGGACCGTGATGAAGTCGGACTCGCGCATGAGTTCATCGAGGGGCACCAGGCGGACGCCGATCTGCGCGGCGCGGGCTGGCTGGACGTAGGGGTCGTATGCGATGAGTTTGACGCCGAAAGCCGAGAGGCGCTGGGCGACCAGGACACCGATCCGGCCGAGGCCCACGATGCCAACGGTCTTCTCCGATAGCTCGACGCCGTTGTACTTCGATCGCTTCCACTCACCGTTCTTCAGGGCGATGTTGGCCGGCACGACGTTGCGGGCGACCGACAGGAGCAGGGCGACGGCCAGCTCGGCGGCGCTGACGATGTTGGACGTGGGAGCGTTGACCACCATGACGCCGGCCTGGGTGGCGGCTTTGACGTCGACGTTGTCGAGGCCGACGCCGGCGCGCGCGATGACCTTCAGCTTCGCGCCCGCGGCGATCGCCTCGGGATCCATCTGCGTCGCGGAGCGAATGAGCACCGCATCGGCCTCGGGAAGAGCCGCGAGCAGCTGACCTCGGTCGGCGCCGTCGCAGTGCCGGATCTCGAAGTCAGGACCGAGGGCCTCGACGGTCGCGGGCGAGAGTTCCTCGGCGATGAGGACGACGGGCTTGGACACGGGACACCTCGATGGTCGTGAGCGGTTTCGCGAGTCTAGCCACGCACTCGCTCAGGCGCGCGCTCGCCGTCGCCACGCGGTGAAGGAGGTCACAGGCCCGTCATGTGGTGGGACGAGCCACGGCCAGGGATAGACGCGCGCGAGGTCCAGCGACGCCGCAATGCGGTGCCACCCGGGGACCGGCGCGAAGGTGGCCGCAAGCGTCATTCCCGCGAGCTCATGCGTGGGCGACCCCACGCGCACGATGACGTCACGGCGCTCCGCCAGGTCGGCGAGGCACTCAGCGAGGAAGACCAATCTCTTCGGCGATAGACGCAGGCGCTGAAGGAGTGCGAGATCCCACACGAAGACGACGGGCAGGTCCGGATGAGCCGACAGTGCCGGATCGCCGTCTCCGAGTGACTCGGCAGTGATCCACACGGCATCAGGAAGTGCTCCCGACGCTGCGGCAATCGCCTCAGCACCCGATGTCTGGGCGACGTCGAGGTCGCGGCGCATGCGAGGGTCGGCGTAGGGGCGCTGCTCCGGCGGATTATCCGGTGGCCATCCCTGGATCGGGCACCGCGTGCGCAGGTCGCACTCACCGCACAGGCCCGGGGCGCGCTTCTCGACCTGCCAGCGCGAGAACCCGTACGGCTTGCCAGTCAGCGCACCCACGGTCCACTGCCAGCCCACGCGATTGGCGGCACGGGAGCCGTCGAGCAGGTGCCGGAAGAACACGTCCTCGCCGTCGCGCCAGCCACCGCCGTCGCGCACGCTCCATTGGCTAGCGAGCCACATGCGGGTTTGGTTCGTGAGCCATCCGGTGCGGCGGAGCTCATCGGTAGCGAGATCGACGCAGGCCATGCCCGCTGGCCAGTCGTACGGCTCACCGTGCTCCTCGACGGAGTAGCGCAGGCTGCGGCGGGTCGCCTCGCCCAGGCGCGCATACAGGTGCCGCGAGTACTCCTGCCACAGCAGCTCGTCGCGGAAGGATGTGACGTCGCGGGCTGGGCCGCCGTCGACGTGATCCCAGACGCGAGGCAGGGTGAGCAGACCGTGCCGGATGTACGGCGACAGGCCCGACGCGCCGCGACGATCGACCGGCCACACCTCATTGCGGCGCGCGGCGTACCCGCGCACGGTGAAGGCCGCCAGCGCCGCGTCCGCTGCCTGCTGGCCACCGGGAATCGAGGACGCCTGGACGTCACCGCGGACCAACTCGTCGAGGTGACGCGCCACCCACGCCACTCCGTCACCGCGCTCGGGCGCAGGCACCTCACCCATGACGCACTCGCCGGATGCGAATGGGCCCCTTGGCCGTGGAGGGATCAACGACGCGACCACCCTGGGTGATCTCGACCTCATCGCGGGCCACGAGGCGCCGAGCCGCCTGGCGCGCCGGCTCCATGAGATCGCGCCAGCCCTCGGCATCGACCGCACGCGCCGCCTCGCTCGGACAGATGGTGCCCGAGCGCGCATCGAGCAGATCGAGGATCGCCTGCTCCAGGGCCGTGTCCGTCGCACTCACGCGGCGCCGCCGACAGGCGTCTGAGCAGTAGCGCACCTGATCCCAGTTGCGCGCCCAGGACTTGCGCCACTCCATCGTGCGGCCGCAGCGCGCGCAGGTCTTGGGCTCCGGCGGCATGGTCACATCATGGATGCGATCGTGCCCCTCCGCATCAGCGTGCGGCGGTGCCCTCGACGTAGTCGTCGTCGCCGGAGTCAATCCAGCTCATGAGACCGCGCAACTCACGCCCGGTCGCCTCAATCGGGTGCTGCTCGGCCTTCGCGCGCATCGACGTGAACTCCGGCCCTCCGGCCTCCTGGTCGTTCATGAAGCGCTCGGCGAAGGAGCCGTTCTGAATGTCGGCGAGGACGGCCTTCATGTTCTCCTTGACACGCTCGTCGATGACGCGCGGTCCGGAGACGTAGTCGCCGTACTCGGCGGTGTCCGACACGCTCCAGCGCTGCTTGGCGATGCCGCCCTCGTACATCAGGTCGACGATGAGCTTGAGCTCGTGCAGGCACTCGAAGTACGCCACCTCGGGCTGGTATCCCGCCTCGACAAGGGTCTCGAAGCCATACATGACGAGCTGCGACGCACCACCGCAGAGCACCGCCTGCTCGCCGAAGAGGTCGGTCTCGGTCTCCTCGGTGAACGTCGTCTTGATGCCGCCGGCGCGCAGCGACCCGATCGCCTTGGCGTAGGACAGCGCGAGGGGCCAGGCCTGGCCGGTGAAGTCCTGCTCAACGGCGACAATTGCGGGTACACCGCGTCCAGCGACGTACTCGCGGCGCACGAGGTGGCCGGGACCCTTGGGGGCGACCATGCAGACATCGACGGTCGCCGGCGGGTTGACGTAGCCGAAACGGATGTTGAAGCCGTGGGCGAAGAAGAGCGCGTCGCCCTCCTGAAGATTCGGAGCGATGGCCTCGGCATACAACTTCTTCTGCACGGGGTCCGGCACCGTCATCATGATGAGGTCGGCCTCGGCTGCAGCGGTCGCGGGATCGACGACCCGCAGGCCCTCCTCCTCCGCCTTGGCGCGGCTCTTGGAGTTGGGCGACAGACCGACACGGACGTCGACGCCGCTGTCGCGCAGGCTCAGCGAGTGGGCGTGACCCTGGCTGCCGTAGCCCATCACCGCGACGACGCGGTTCTGGATGATGGACAGGTCGGCATCGCCGTCGTAGAACAACTCGGCCACGGGGAACTCCTTCGAGGGGGTGGGCAGGGGACGAGACTAGTGGAGGGGATCAAGCAGTGCGGTCGGTGGCCCGCAGGGCGCGGTCGGTGATCGACCGGCCTCCGCGGCTCGCCGCAATGACTCCGGACTTGACGAGTTCCTTGATGCCGTAGGGCTCGAGGAGCTTGAGCAGCGCCTCGATCTTGTCGTCGTTGCCAGTGACCTCGATGGTCACGGCGTCGAGTGCGACATCGACAACCTTGGCACGGAAGAGCTGAACGACCTCGAGGATGCTGGAGCGCTGACCCGCGTCGGCCTTGACCTTGACGAGTGCGATCGCGCGCTGCACCGAGGAGTCCTCTTCGAGCTCGACGATCTTGAGCACGTTGACGAGCTTGTTGAGCTGCTTTGTCACCTGCTCGAGCGGCAAGCCCTCGACGCTCACGACGATCGTCATGCGCGAGACCTCGGGCACCTCGGTCGGACCGACCGCGAGGGACTCGATGTTGAATCCGCGTCGCGAGAAGAGGCTGGCGACTCGGGCGAGGACACCGGGCTTGTCCTCGACGAGAACGGACAGTGTGTGACGGCTCATGTCACTCCTCCGTGTCCCAGGAGGGCGCCATCTCGCGCGCCACCATGATGTCGTCGTTGCTCGTGCCTGCAGCCACCATCGGCCACACCATGGCATCGCGATGGACGACGAAGTCGATGACGACCGGTGCATCGTTGATCGACAGCGCCTTCTCGATCACCGAGTCGACCTCCTCCGGCGTCTCGCAGCGCAGGCCGTAGCAGCCGTAGGCGTCGGCAAGCTTGACGAAGTCCGGGATGCGGTGACTGTGCAGGTCAGTATTGCTGTAGCGCTCGTTGTAGAACAGCGTCTGCCACTGACGGACCATGCCCAGGCTCGAATTGTTGATCAGCGCCACCTTGATCGGGATGTCGTTGATCGCGCAGGTGGCCAACTCCTGGTTGGTCATCTGGAAGCAGCCGTCACCATCGATCGCCCAGACCACGGAGCCGGGCAGGCCGACCTTGGCACCCATGGCTGCCGGTACGGCGTATCCCATCGTGCCGAGGCCGCCTGAGTTGAGCCACGTCCGCGGCTTCTCGTACTTGACGAACTGCGCACCCCACATCTGGTGCTGACCCACGCCCGCAGCCATGACCGCGTCCGGACCGCTGAGCGCACCGAGTCGCTCGATCACGTACTGCGGCGACAGGCTGCCGTCATCGGGCAGGTCGTAGCCGAGTGGATAGGTGTCGCGCCAGCGGTTGAGCTGCGACCACCACGCCTCGTAGTCGCCCTGGCGGCCCGCGGCCATCTCCTCGCGCAGCGCGACGATGAGCTCGGTCATCACCTCGCCGACATCGCCGACAATCGGGATGTCGGCGTGACGGTTCTTGGAGATCTCCGCCGGATCGATGTCGGCATGGATGACCTTGGCGCCCGGGGCGAAGGTCGAGAGCTTGCCGGTCACGCGATCGTCGAAGCGAGCACCGAGCGTGACGAGCAGGTCAGCCTTCTGCAGGGCCCCCACGGCACCGACGGTGCCGTGCATGCCGGGCATGCCCATGTGGAGCGGGTGGCTGTCCGGGAACGCACCGCGTGCCATGAGGGTGGTGACCACCGGCAGGCCGGTGAGCTCAGCGAGCTCACGGAGCTGAGCGGAGGCATCGGCGCGGATGACTCCCCCGCCGACGTACAGGACCGGCCGGGACGACTCGAGGATGAGGCGGGCCGCCTCCCGAACCTGCTTGGAGTGCGGCTTAGTCACCGGGTGGTAGCCGGGCAGGGAGATATCGGTCGGCCAGTCGAAGGTGGTCATCGCCTGGAGGGCGTCCTTGGAGACGTCGACCAGCACGGGACCGGGGCGGCCGCTGCTCGCGAGATAGAACGCCTCGGCGATCGCGCGCGGGATCTCATCCGGATTGGTCACCAGGTAGTTGTGCTTCGTGATCGGCATGGTGATGCCGCGGATGTCCGCCTCCTGGAAGGCATCCGTGCCGATGGCGGCGCTGGGCACCTGCCCGGTGATCGCCACCATGGGCACGGAGTCCATGTACGCGTCCGCGATCGGCGTGACGAGGTTGGTGGCGCCGGGCCCGCTGGTCGCCATGCAGACGCCGACGCGACCCGTGGCCGCGGCGTAGCCCTCGGCCGCGTGGCCTGCGGCCTGCTCGTGGCGGACGAGGATGTGGCGGACCTTCGCGGAGTCCATGAGGGGGTCGTAGGCAGGCAGGATGGCCCCGCCGGGAATGCCGAAGACGACGTCAACGCCGGCGTGCTCCATGGAGCGAATCAGGCTCTGGGCGCCCGTGATCTGGTCACCGGACGACTGCCCTGGGCTGGTGCTCATCTTTCCCTCTTTCCACTTCCGCCTCGGGACCATGGTGGCGCATGGCCCCACTCAACACGAAACCCCCCGGCCCGGAGGGCTCGGAGGGTGCGCGCGGGTCGCCTTCGCGACAGGTGCTGGGGCTATCCCGCGCGCCTGCCTACGACGATGACGATCCGCTGCATGGGATGAGCGTAGCGCCCGGGCGCTCGGGCCACCAGATCTGGGGGCCCAATATCCCAATTTGCCCTCAAATGCCCCATCGCCGCGACACCTTTCCTACGGTGGAGCCACGCACGAATCTCACCTACACAAAACGCCTGGGAGCCTTGATGAGCGATTCCTCCGCATCCGCACGCCGCGCATGGGTGGCCGGTGGTGCCACGTTTGCGACGGCGGCACTCACCCTGTCCCTGATCCCCTTCGCCTCCACGGCCAGCGCGGCCACGTGGCAGGAACGCACCGTGTCGAGCTCGGATGAGCGCATCAGCGACGTCGTCACCACCCCCGCGGGCACGACCTACGTCGTCTGGGTCGACGGGACAAGTGTCAAGGTCTCGTCCAAGACATCGGGCAACTGGTCGGCCCCGCAGACGATCCTCTCCAGCGCCTCCACCCAGGAGGTCCGCGACGTCGACATCGCCGCGACGGACTCCTCAGTGATGGTGACCCTGATTGAGGACCTCGGCACCCGTGACCAGCTGCGGTCCGTCCGGTACGCCGACGGCTCGTGGAGTTCACCGACGACCGTCAAGTCCCACAGCTCCGGCAACACTCCTCTGCGCAATGCCGACCTGGTCTCCCACCGGGGCACGTACTACGTCTCGGTCGAGGTATTCGATCGCAACAATCCCGACGGGAACCCCTCGGTCATCTACACCGCCGACTTCTACAAGACCACGGGCGCTACGAACACCTGGAACACCATCGCGGACCTCCAGGCCGACAACGTGCGTGACGGACAGCTCGTGTCCAGCGGACCTGGCTACCTCACCTTCGGTTGGCTGGACGGCACCTTGGCCAAGATCGAGTTCTACGAGATCAACGGCAATGACTGGGTCAATCCCCGGACACTCAACACGGTGGCCTCCCCTGCCGCCTACATCTCGCTGGCGGGCTCGTCGTCGCGCAGTGCTTCGGACAAGACCGGGGTGGTGGCGTACGACCGCACGAGCAACAACACGAGTGCCTTCTACGCCAGCCTGCTCGAGGACGACGATGCGGGCCCATCGCGCTCCCTTCAGGGCAGCAGGGACAGGCTCAGCGGCATCGACACGACATGGTCATCGTCGGCCGACCGTGCTGGAGCGGTCTACTCGACCAGGGTGCACACCGTCTACGGCGTAACCTGGTCGGGCACTGCGGCATCCCCGACCCGGACCGAGATGTCGACAGGCGCGAGCGCGGTGCGCGAGCTCGCGATCGGCACCAACGGCTCCTCGTCGAGTTTCACGGCAGCGTGGCAGGAGGGGTCAACGAGCGCCGGGCAGTTGACCGTGCAGCGCTACTCCTCCGGCTCGTGGCAGGCAGCAACGACGAGTCTGGGCGGCGGTCGCTACCCGATGATCGCCGGCTCCACCACTCCCACGGTGCTCGCCTGGGGTCTGTCGAGCCCGTACGCACTGACGTCCTACTCCTACGAGGACGCCCCGGACCCGGATCCGACGCCAACTCCGACGCCGACACCCGGGACCCCCACGGTGATGATCGAGGGCACGCGCCAAGCCGGCGCGCCCGCGCGCGTGTCGATCACCGGCGAGACGACCGACATCGCCATGGGCGCCACGATCACCACCTACGCAAAGAAGGCCAAGCGCGGTGCGCAGTTCAGCCAGCGCGGGGGCACCAAGACCCTCTCCGGCGGCACCACGGCACAGGGCTCCTTCGCCCTGTCGTTCAAGGCCAGCAAGAAGTCCAAGTGGAAGGTCAAGGTGACCGTGGGGTCGACCACGTCCAACACGGTGACGATCCCCAAGGGGTAGTCGCACGACCTCAGAGGTCATGAGTGGGGGCGGGCCGGTTGGCCTGCCCCCACTCATGTGTCCAGGCGGTGCATGCCGAGAATGCAGGACCGCCATGCACCGTGTTCCCCATCCGGTCAAGCCGCCCACATCGGGCGGGCCCTGCGATCAGTCGCAGACGGCTCCGCGTGACGCGGACCCGACCAGGCGGGCGTACTTGGCAAGCACCCCACGGGTGTACCGGGGTGGCAGCGCCTCGAACTCCGCACGTCGGCGATCGAGCTCGGCCTCATCGACCAGCAGGTCCAGGCGTCGACCGGGGATGTCGACGCGGATGTGGTCGCCATCGCGAACCAGACCAATGGGTCCGCCGTCGACCGCCTCCGGCGCCACGTGCCCGACACACAGTCCGGTGCTGCCGCCGGAGAAGCGACCGTCGGTGACCAGCAGGACGTCCTTGCCCAAACCAGCGCCCTTGATCGCGCCAGTGATCGCGAGCATCTCACGCATCCCCGGGCCCCCCTTGGGCCCCTCGTAGCGCACGATGACGACATCACCGGCTCGGATCGACCCATCGGCGAGCGCGGCCATGGCAGCCTGCTCGCGTTCGAAGACTCGCGCCGTGCCCTCGAAGGTGTCGACACCCACCCCGGCCGTCTTCACGACCGCTCCCTCGGGCGCAAGCGACCCCGAGAGGATCGAGATCCCTCCGGTCGCATCCAGGGGATCGGTGAGCGCGCGCACGACATCGCCGTCGGGCTCAGGGATGGCCAGGGACTCGAGGTTCTCCGCGACCGTCCTGCCCGTCACCGTGAGGCAGTCTCCATGGAGGAGCCCCGCCTCGAGCAGCATCTGCATCACCAGGGGTACGCCGCCGACCCGATCGAGGTCGAACATGAGGTGATCGCCGAAGGGCTTGAGGTTGGCGACCAGAGGAGTGCGGTCGCTGATGCGCTGGAAGGCATCGAGATCGAGTTCGAAGCCGGCCTCGTGAGCGATCGCCGGAAGGTGCAGCACGGAGTTCGTGGATCCACCCATCGCCATGACCACGGTGATGGCGTTCTCGATGGATCGAGGCGTGATGATGTCGCGGGCGGTGATGCCACGCCGAATCATCTCGATCACCGCCTCGCCGGACTGACGCGCGAGCACTTCACGGCGAGCATCCACCGCTGGAGGCGACGATGATCCGGGAAGCGACATACCCATGGCCTCGGACGCGCTCGCCATGGTGTTGGCGGTGTACATGCCGCCGCACGTGCCGGCCGTGGGACAGACGGCGCGTTCGATGCGATCGAGATCCTCATCGGACATCAGGCCACGGGCATGGGCCCCCACCGCCTCGAAGGCCGTGACGATGTTGACCGTCTGCTCCTGCCCGCCACTGAGACGCACATGCCCCGGCAGGAGGGATCCGGCGTAGAGCAGCACGCTGGCCACATCCAGACGTGCCGCCGCCATGAGCATCGCCGGAATGCTCTTATCGCAACCGGCGAGCGTGACCATGCCATCGAGTCGCTCGGCCTCCATCACGGTCTCGACCGAGTCGGCGATCACCTCGCGCGACACGAGAGAGAAGTGCATGCCCTCGTGTCCCATGGAGATGACATCCGACACGGTGATCGTGCCGAACTCCATCGGAAAACCGCCGCCCGCGCGGACACCATGGGCGACATCGGCAGCGACCTCGCGCAGCGACATATTGCACGGGGTGATCTGGTTGAACGATGACGCGATGCCGATCTGCGGCTTGGTGAAGTCCGCGTCATCCATGCCCAGGGCACGGAGCATTCCGCGGTTTGGAGCGCGGTCGCGACCCTGGGTAGCAAGGCGGCTGCGAGGAGTGAGGTCGGCGGTCACCCCTCCAGAATAGGGACAAAGCGGACTGGCAGGATGACGGCATGGACGAGCGCACGATCGTCAGCGCGGCTTGGCTGCGCGACCATCTCGACGATCCCCACCTGGTGATCCTCGATTCACGCTTCTCGCTCGATGACGAAGAGTGGGGTGAGCGCACCTACCTCGAGGGGCACATCCCTGGTGCGATGTACGCCAACACGGCCACGCATCTCGCCGGCGAGATCATTCCGGGCGTCACGGGACGCAGACCCTTCCCCGAGCCGTCGGTCTTTGCCGAGCAACTCGGCGCATGGGGCATCAGCGATTCGACGCAGGTCGTGACCTACGACGCTGACGGTGGTCGCATGTCGGCCGCGCGGGTCTGGCTGATGCTTCGCTGGATGGGACACGATCGGGTCGCCGTCCTCGACGGCGGCTGGCAGGCCTGGCTCTCCCAGGGCGGCGAAGTCACCACGGACGTTCCCGCTCCCGCGACAGCGCAGTTCGCGATGCGCATGCGCCCCGAACTCCTCGCCGATGTCGACGAGGTGGACGAACATCGCCAGCGCGCCGCAACATGCGTCTTCGACTCACGCGGTGCCGAGGGCTACCACGGGGGTGGCGTCTATCACGATCCCGTGCGCGGCCACATCGCCGGAGCGGGCCTGGCCGATCGGGCCAACACAACGAATACCGACCTCACCTTCCGCTCCCCCGATGACCTGCGCGCCTACTACGTCGATCTCCTCAGTGGGGTCGATCCGCAGGAGGTCATCTACTACTGCGGCTCAGGCATCACGGCCGCGCAGAACGTCCTCGCCATGTCGATCGCGGGCCTCGAGGGAAGCCGGATGTACGTCGGATCCTGGAGCGAGTGGATCACCGATCCGTCGAGGCCGGTCGAACTATGAGCGAGCCACTGAGGTTCGCCGTGATCGGCACCGGCTTCTTCGCACAGAACCACCTGCATGCGTGGGCCGAGATCCCCGGCGTCGAACTTGTTGCCGTGTGCGACACCGATCCCGCGCGACTCGAGGCCGCCGCGCGCGATTTCGGTGGACGGCCGTACTCCGACGCCCGCGAACTCTTCGCCCACGAGAAGCTGGATTTCGTCGACATCGCGACGACCCCGCCGACGCATCCCATGATGGTGCACCTCGCGGCCGAGCACGGCGTCGCGGCAATCTGCCAGAAGCCCCTGGCCTGGGACATTGAGGACGCCAAGGCGATGGTCGCCGCCATGGCAGCCAAGGACCTGCCGTTCATGGTCCACGAGAATTTTCGTTTCCAGTATCCGATGCGCCGGATCCAGGAGATCCTCGACAGCGGCGCGATCGGGCGACCCTTCTTTGGCCGGTTCTCCTTCCGCAGCTTCCATGACTGCTACTCAGCGCAGCCGTGGTTGCTCGACAGCGAGCGCATGATCATCGTCGACGTCGCCGTGCACCTGTTCGACCTTGCGCGCTTCTTCCTCGGGGAGCCCGAGTCGCTGTACGCCGAGGCACTGCGCGTCAATCCACGCATCGTTGGCGAGGATGTCGCCACGGTGATGATGCGAATGCCCGGCGCGACCGCCATTGCCGATGCGAGTTACGAGACGTTCGCCGACCACTCGACGTATCCGCAGACCTTCGTCACACTTGAGGGCACCAAAGGAGTGATCACTCTCGGCCCGGACTACCACCTTCAGGTGATCAGTCACGAGGTCGCGGCCGGTGATTCGGCGGCGCGTATGTCTGGGGCCGCCATCCTCGACGAGGATCTCGTCATCCCCGACCACTCGTGGACCTCCGTGCCCTGGAACGGCATCCAGGACAGCGTCGTCACGCTCCAACGCCACTGGGTGGAGTGCCTGCGCACCGGGCGGACGCCCGAGACCAGCGGGGCCGACACCCTGCGCACGATGGACCTCACCCTGGGGGCCTACGAGTCGCTGGAGTCCGGGCTCCCCTATCGCGTCGGGAGCGCGCTCTGACCAGGTCCCTTGCCGCCGGGCCACTCCGCGTGGACTACGACGCCGGGGATGTCCGCTGCGTGTGCCTCGCTGGTGAGGAGATCCTGCGCCGCATCTACGTCGTCTTCCAGGACCGCAACTGGACTGCGCGCCCGTGGCGCATCGAGAGTGAGGAGATCGACGATCGGGGCGACTCGTTCGAGATCCGCCTCAGTGCCCGCGGGTCATTCGATGCTGAGCACTTCGCGTGGACCGCGGCCATCACCGGCACATCTGACGGCACGCTCACATATGCGATCGACGGCCATACGACCGAGCCGTTCCTGCGCAATCGTCTCGGCATCTGCGTGCTGCATCCGATGGCGGGCTTCGCCGGCCGTGAGTGCACGGTGACTCACCCGGACGGCACGACCACACTCTCTGCCTTTCCCGATGCCATTTCTCCTCACCAGCCATTCATGGATGTCGCCGCAATGACCTGGCCCGTCTCCGGTGGGCTGGCGCGACTGGACTTCGCCGGGGAGGTCTTCGAAACGGAGGACCACCGCAATTGGAGCGACGCGTCCTACAAGACCTACTGCACGCCGATCGCCCTCCCCTTCCCCGCTGAGGTGCACCCCGGAGATCAGGTACGCCAGGCGGTCACGCTCACGCTGCAAGACGTGCCGCTGACGGCACCATCCCCGGTGGCGACCGGTCCTGTCGCGATCACCGTCGATGACGATCCAACGCTCCTGCCGTCGATAGGTGTGCATCTCACCGATCAGGGCTGGACCGAGGCCGAGTACGCCGACCTGCGCGCCCTGGGACTGGGGCATCTGCACGCGGACGTTGACCTGGATGCATCCGACGCCTTCGATCGCATCCAGGGTGCCGCCGCCCGGGCCAGGAGGCTCGACGCTCGACTCTTGCTGGCCCTGCACGTGACCGATCAGTCCACGCCGGATGAGGCTCCAGCGGCACTGACGGAAGCGGCAGACGTGATCGACGGCGTATGGATCGTGCATCGGGATCAGAAGGTCACGGAACGGGCGATCGCGGATGAGTGGAGATCCCGCCTGGGCCCCGACCTGCCGTGGGGCATCGGGACCAACCTGTACTTCACTGAACTCAACCGGCAGCCTCCGGACACCGCGGGACTGGCATGGACCACCTTCTCGGTGAACCCTCAGGTCCACGCATCCGACGATCGATCCGTCATGCAGAACACCGCCACGCTCGCGGTGATCGCATGCGATGTACCCCGGCTCTCGGGGGCGACGCGCGTCCACGTGGGCCCGGTCACCTTGAAGCCGCGCTTCAACCCCAATGCCACCGATCCCGAGTCGGACGTGAGCAATACCGACCTGCCAGCCGATGTCGACGCGCGGCAATCCACCGCGTTCGCCGCCGCTTGGGCCGCCCTGGCCATCCGCGGCCTTGCCACACCGGGGACCATCTCCGCCGTCTCGGTCTTCGACGACCTCGGTCCCAAGGGTCTGCGGGCACGGGATGACGGCGCCACCGAGACGGTAGGGACATACCCCGCCTCCGATGTCCTGCGTGAGGTCAACCGCGCGGTGCACATGCACCCCACGACATCAGACTCACCCGAGGTCGTCGACGCGCTCGTCATCGACGGGCCGGCCGGCCGCCGCGCCATCGTCATCAACCTCTCGGGCATCCCGCAGGAGGCGAGACTCCACGGTGCTGCGGATGCCGTGATCGCCCTTGAGCCCCATGATGTCGTCATCGCCGACCTGCCCGGGAGGACCTCGTGACTGATCCGCTCTTCGACCTCGCCGGACGCCGCGTGCTGATCACGGGCGCGGGGGGAGCACTCGGCTCGGTGATGGCCCTCGCCTTCGCCGAGCGCGGTGCCCATATCGGCGTCCATGACATCGCCGACGATCGCGTGAGGCCCATCGTGGATGCCATCGCTGAGGCGGGCGGCCATGCTGTGGCCCTGGTCGGCGACGTGTCCACCGCCGAAGGCTCCGCGCAGGTCGTGCGACAGGGAGCAGAGGCGCTCGGGGGCCTCGACGTCCTGCTCAATGGGGTCGGCATCAATCGCCGCAAGCCTATGGACGAGGTGACACCCGAGGACTTCGACGCGATCGTCGCGGTCAACCTCCGTGCCATCTACTTCGCCAGCCAGGCCGCGTATCGAATCATGCGAGATCAGGGCGGTGGCTGCATCGTCAATCTGAGCTCCCTGAGTGCGCGATTCAGCTTCAACACGATCTCGGTGTACGCCGCCACCAAGGCGGGCGTCACGTCCCTCACGCGCAGCTGCGCCCGCGAGTGGGCGGCAGACGGCATCCGCGTCAACGCCATCGAGCCCTTCGTCATCAAGACGGAGTTCACCAAGCCGCTGTGGGGCGAGGATCACCGCCAGCGTTGGTTCGACCACATCACCCCGGCGGGCCGGCTTGGATCGCCGGAGGATCTCATCGGATCGGTCGTCTACCTGGCCAGCGACGCCTCATCATGGGTCACGGGTCAGACGATCGTCATCGATGGCGGCCTCACGGCAGGCGCCGATTGGGATGCCTTCCGCGACATGTAGGCCGCAACATCGCGAACGTCCCGGTTGTTGACACTGGGTCGTGGCCGTAAGCGTCAATGACCGGGACGTTCGATGTCTGCAAGACTCGGCTACTGGACGCTGATGATGCGGGCGACGCCGTTGCGCACCTCGAAGAGCACAGAGTTCACCTGCATCACGTCAGGGCATTCGACGGGGCCGGTGCCGTAGACGGTGACATCGCCGACGTTCGGATTTCCGGGAATTGACACCGTGCCGCCGTAGCTGCACTCCTCATTGACGCGTATCCGACGACTCGGATCCAGCGCGTACTGCCCGTCGGCTAGGCCCGTCTTCGCATTGATTGATGGGTCAAGTGTCGGTGCGACGTTTGCAGCGAAGATGACGCCGAGGACAGTCAGGACCATGACCACAAGGCCCACGACGATAGATACCCCGATGTTGAGCCACGCGATGATTCGCGTCGCCGTGTTGAGCCCGGCGCCATCGATCCGACCCTGCGACGCATTGATCTCCTTATCGGACGACCGCGCGAGGACAAGGGCGACGATCGCGGCGATGATCGGACAGATCACCCACGACACAATGGCGAGGATCAGGCCGACGACGGCGTTGGTCGAAGTGGTCGGCCCCGCAGGCGCAACGGGGGCGGTCGCTCCCCACGTCGTACCGTCCCAGTAGCGCTGCATGCCGGGGTTCGCCGGGTCGGGGTACCAGCCGGCCGGAGTGGGAGGCTGCGAGGGTTCGCTCATGCCGTGAGCCTAGGCCCTGATCTCTGCTCGGCCGGTCACGGCGCGGGCACGAACGGCGTGCGCTGCTCGCCGAGCCCGGCGATGCCCGCGGTCACGACCTGCCCGGGCTGCACCCAGGCAGGCTCGGCCATGCCCATGGCGACTCCGGGCGGCGTGCCCGTGTTGATCAGGTCACCGGGATCAAGGACGAGGAACTGGCTGATGTAGTGCACGAGCACGTCGATCGGGAAGATGAGTGACGTGGTGCTTCCGGTTTGGCGTCGCTCACCGTCGATGTCGAGCCATAGTTCTAGCCCGGCGTTGAAGTCGAGATCACCGGGCGTCACCAGCCACGGTCCCAGGGGATTGAACGTCTCGGCGGACTTCCCCTTCATCCACTGGCCACCGCGATCGAGTTGGAATGAACGCTCCGAGACGTCATTGGATACGACGAAGCCGGCGATGCACGACCAGGCATCAGCCGGGGAATCCAGATAGCGGCAGGTCGAGCCGATGACGACGCCGAGCTCGACCTCGTAGTCCACCTTGGTGGCCCCACGCGGTACGTAGACGGCATCCGCAGGTCCGATGACAGTGTTGGGCGCCTTGGTGAAGAGCAGTGGCTCCTCAGGGATCGCCATGCCGGACTCCGCAGCGTGATCGGCGTAGTTGAGCCCCGCGCAGACCAGGTGACCCGGGCGCGCGATCGGCGCCCCGAGACGAGCATCGGCGGGCAGCGTGGGTAGCGCCTGGATCTCGCCCGCGTCCCAGCGGCGCTGCAGGTCAGCGATGCCGCCTCGCCCGAAGAACGCCGAGTCGAAGTCGCGCGTGAGCGATGAGACGTCGTACCGCTCCCCCGCATTGCCGAGGACAGCAGGAACCTCGGCGCCGGGG
Organism: Candidatus Nanopelagicales bacterium; assembly: GCA_049431945.1. Classification (GTDB taxonomy): domain Bacteria; phylum Actinomycetota; class Actinomycetes; order S36-B12; family S36-B12; genus Mxb001. The sequence continues at coordinate 19,663 of JBMTDJ010000028.1, forward strand.
GCGCCGACACGGATGAGCTTCACGGGGAGACCCTTCTAGTCGCAGACGGCGCCGCGGGATGCGGAGCCGACGAGCTTGGCGTACTTCGCCAAGACCCCCCGGGTGTAGCGCGGCGGCAGTGGCGCGAACTTCTTGCGCCGACGCTCCAGCTCGTCATCCTCGACGAGAAGGTCGAGTGTGCGGGACGGGATGTCGATACGGATGCGATCACCCTCGTGCACGAGGCCGATCGGTCCACCATCGACCGCTTCGGGTGCCACGTGCCCGACGCACAGGCCCGTCGTGCCCCCGGAGAAGCGGCCGTCGGTGATGAGCAGGACGTCTTTGCCGAGCCCCGCGCCCTTGATGGCACCGGTGATCATGAGCATCTCGCGCATGCCCGGGCCGCCCTTGGGTCCTTCGTAGCGGATGACGATCACATCGCCGGCCTGGATCGTGCCGTCCTCGAGGGCGGCCATGGCGGCCTGCTCGCGCTCGAACACGCGCGCCGTGCCCTCGAAGGAGTCGACGGGGACGCCGGCGTTCTTGACCACCGCACCCTCGGGCGCGAGCGAGCCGCTCAGGATCGTGATGCCGCCAGTGGGCGCGAGTGCCGCCTGCGACGCGCGCAGGATGTCGCCGTCAGGATCCGGCGGGTCGATATCGGCGAGGTTCTCCGCGACGGTCTTGCCGGTCACCGTGAGGCAGTCACCGTTAAGCAGGCCGGCATCCAGAAGTGCTCGCATGATTACGGGCACGCCCCCGACCCGATCGACGTCGCTCATGACGTAGCGACCGAAGGGCTTGACGTCCGCGAGGAGCGGCACCTTGGACCCGATGCGATGGAAGTCCTCCATGTCGAGTTCGACGTTGGCCTCGTGGGCGATAGCGAGCAGGTGCAGTACGGCGTTGGTCGAGCCACCAAACGCCATGAGTACCGCGATGGCGTTCTCCAGCGACTGACGCGTGATGATGTCGCGCGTGGTGATGCCCTGCCGGATGAGTTCGACCACGGCCTCGCCCGACTTGCGGGCGTAGCCATCACGGCGACGATCGACCGCCGGCGGGGCCGCGGAACCGGGCAGTGACATGCCCATGGCCTCTGCCGCGCTGGCCATCGTGTTGGCGGTGTACATGCCACCGCAGGCACCCTCACCTGGGCAGATGGCGCGCTCGATCGCGTCCACATCCTCACGCGACATGAGGCCACGCGCGCAGGCGCCGACCGCCTCGAAGGCGTCGATGATGGTGACGTCCTTCTCGGTGCCGTCGGAGAGTTTGGCGAAGCCAGGCAGGATCGATCCGGCGTAGACGAAGACGCTGGCGAGATCGAGTCGCGCTGCGGCCATGAGCATGCCGGGCAGACTCTTGTCGCACCCGGCGAAGGTGACCATGCCGTCGAGACGCTCAGCCTCCATGACGGCTTCGACCGAGTCGGCGATGATCTCTCGGCTCACGAGCGAGAAGTGCATCCCCTCGTGCCCCATCGAGATGCCATCGGACACCGAGATGGTGCCGAACTGCATCGGGAAGCCTCCGCCGGCGTGCACGCCCTCCTTGGCGGCCTTGGCGAGCCGATCGAGGGAGAGATTGCACGGGGTGATCTCGTTCCACGACGAGGCGATGCCGATCTGCGGCTTGACGAAGTCGTCATCGCCCATGCCCACGGCACGGAGCATGCCGCGGGCGGGGGCGCGCTCCAGACCATCGGTGACGTCGCGGCTGCGGGGCTTGATGTCGGCCATCCCGTCAGCCTAGGACACGATGACGCCTGCCAGCGGGGACCCCGATTCCCACCGGCTGATCTGCTCGCGCACCAGGCGACCAATGCGCGGCAGGAAGGCCGTGGTGTTGCCACCCACATGCGGCGAGACAAGGACTGCCGGGGCACGCCAGAGTGGATGATCCGCAGGCAGCGGCTCGGGATCGGTGACATCCAGGGCGAAGGACAGTCGTCCCGCCTCGGCGAGCATGGCGTCGGTGTCCGCGATGGCGCCGCGGGCGACATTCACGAGCAGCGAGCCATCAGGCATGCGCGACAGGAAGGAGGCGTCGACCATGCCGCGCGTGGAGTCATCGAGGGGCACGGCGATGACGACGACGTCTGCTTCGGGGAGCAGCGAGGTGATGTCATCGCGAGCCCGGACACCGGGGCGAGCAGTGCGACCCACCACGGTGACGTCGCACTCGAATCCCTCAAGGCGGCGCGCGAGCGCTCGGCCTATGCCGCCTGCGCCGATGACGAGCACACGCTTGTCCGCCAGAGCGTCGTAACGCTCATGGATGAACTCCCCCGCAGGCATCGCCCGGGCCATATCGTCGATACGGCGCAGGCGCGCCAGGATGAGACCTACGGCGAGTTCGGCCGTGCTCGCATCGTGGACGCCCGCCGCATTGCACAAGGTCACTCCGACCGGCAGATGCGCGAGAGCGTGCTCAAAGCCCGCTGTGGGCAATTGGCACACCTCGAGGTCCGGCATGTGGGCCATGGCCTCAAAGGCCCAGCCCTCGGCCATGTAGGACGGCACGTAGAAGCGCGTGCCGGCCGGAGGCATGGCGGGCTCACCGTCCCACGCGACGACGTCATCGCGTCCGACGTAGTCGGCGATATCGCGAGGCAACACGATCACCGCGCAAGCCCACCACAGTCACGTGCCTCAGGTCGCGCCACCCCGCCGCCCATCGCATAGTGGAGTGGTGCGCATGCTCTCCGTCCTCAGCCTTCCCCTTCTGCTCGTAGCCTGCTCGAGCGGCAGCCCGGCCATGGGCCCGGTCCCTGCAACGCCGACCGCACCCCCGCCCAGCGTCACGGTCGAAGCGCAGCAGGACGCCGGACTCACCTCTCCGTGGGGACTGGTCGCGCTCGCCGACGGTCAGGCGCTGGTGAGCGAACGCGACACCGGACGGATCCTCGAGGTGAGCGGGGATGCGGCGAACGACTTCGCCCTCGTGCCCGAGGCAGCACCCGACGGCGAGGGCGGACTCCTCGGCCTGGCGATCGATCCCACCCAGACCTGGATCTATGCCTACGTCACGACGGATGCCGACAACCGCGTCATCCGCATGAGACTCGACGATCCTGACGGCCTCCGCGAGGACATCATCCTCGGGATACCCAAGGCCGGGTTCCACAACGGCGGTCGCATCGCCTTCGGTCCTGACGGCATGCTCTATGTCGCCACCGGAGACGCCGGCGAGCCCGATCTCGCGCAGGATCCGCAGTCGTTGGGTGGCAAGATCCTGCGTATCGATCCCGTGGGCGGCGTGCCTGCCGACAACCCCTTCCCCGGGTCTCCCGTGTACTCCCTTGGACATCGCAATGTCCAGGGCCTCGCCTTCGACTCAAGCGGATGGCTCTGGGCGACGGAGTTCGGGGCCAAGGACGCTGACGAGCTCAATCGCATCGATGCCGGAGCCAACTACGGCTGGCCGATCGTCGAAGGCATGGCGCCGCCTGACGCGACGAATCTGCCCGAGCGGTACGTCGATCCCGAGGCGCAGTGGTCGCCCACCTCGCTCGCCTCCCCCAGCGGCATCGCGATCGTGAACGACGTCGCCTACGTCGCCTCACTGCGCGGCGAGGTCCTGTGGCAGGTGCCGCTGGTCGGTGACCGCGCGGGAGAGCCGATCGCCCTCGATCTCGGCGATCTCGGCCGCCTCCGGACGATCGAGGCGATGCCCGACGGCACCCTCTGGCTCATGACATCGAACACCGACGGCCGCGGCGATCCGCGCGACGGCGACGACCGGATCGTCATCCTGCGTATTGCGGCCTAGTCGGCACGAACGCCGCGAACGTTGAGCAGATGAGGTCGAGAAACAGCGCAATCCGCTCGAAGTTCAGCCCCAATGTGCCGCCAGCTCTCGCTGACGCAGCCCCAATGCGCCGTCAGCTCTCGCTGACGCAGCCCTGATGCGCCGTCAGCTCTCGCTGACGCAGCCCTGATGCGCCGTCAGCTCTCGCTGACGCCGAGACGCTCCAGCAGCAGCTC
>JBMTDJ010000029.1:0-22102 GCA_049431945.1 Candidatus Nanopelagicales bacterium
GCGGCCACTGCGCGTCTATCACGAGGTCTCAGGCAAGGATCTTGACCGGCAGGTCGTCGACCTGCTGGATCAAGTGGGGTTAGGAGCGCAGCACCTGCTTCGATACCCGCACCAGTTCTCTGGCGGGCAGCGGCAAAGGATTTCCATTGCACGAGCTCTCGCATTGAATCCAGAGTTCATCGTGCTGGATGAGCCGACCAGCGCTCTGGACGTCTCCGTTCAAGCGCAGATCTTGAATCTACTGGCTGATCTCCAGAAGGAGAGAAACCTCACGTACCTCTTCATTACCCACGATCTAGGGGTGGTGCAGCACATGGCGGACACGATCGCCGTGATGTATCTCGGGAGGATCGCTGAGACCGGCCCCACAGCAGCCGTCTTCAATGACCCCCTTCATCCGTATACCCGCGTCCTGCGCGAGTCGAACCCGTCCTTGGATGGCGACAGCGACAGAGATGACGGGTGGAGGCTATCGGGCGCTGTCCCTAGCCCCGTTGACCCTCCGCGAGGATGCCGACTACATCCACGGTGCCCCGTGGCCGCTGACGAGTGTGGCTGGCAGATTGATGATGTTCTTCACCATCTTGAGGAATACAACCCTGGTCTCTTTGACTCCATCGGCCGTGTGGATCGACGGGATGACTTCTCGGCGAAAGTCGACATGACCTCTCCGGAGCAGGCTTGCCAGTTGCGGGATGCTGTGACAGAACTGCCTGCTCACGCGGCGCTGGCTGAACCGATCCACGTGGACGGCAGTGTGGTGCAGATGACGTTCAAGCCCGTCAGTGATGTTGAAGTGATGGAAGTACGACCTGGTCGACTCACCTCGTGCGTGCGAGCGCAACAGACCGGGATGAGTCCATCAATAGCGGCACGGCCGGAGATTAAATCAACAGAAGGGATGAGCCATGCGTCCAATTCGGACACGTGAGGGAAGACTAATCCGATCTATCGGTGCGGCTTTCCTGGTGCTGGGAGTGGCTGCATGCAGCAGCGGTGCCACTAGTGGTGACTCAAGCTCAGCACCATCAGAAACATCCGCAGCCAGCAGCGAATCGGAGATTCGCAATGCGGGGGTGATCGTTCACCACCAGAACGGTGAGCCGAGCAGTCTTGACCCTGCACGCGCCGAGCAGGGCGAGAAGGGCGAGGCCTTTATTGACAATGTTTATGAGCGGCTTGTCGATGTAGGGCCAGATGGGCCTGAGCTCATCCCGTCACTCGCTGTCGAGGTGCCGACTCAAGAGAATGGCCTCGTCTCTGATGACCGGCTGACTTACACCTTCCCTCTTCGGGAGGGCGTGACATTCCATGACGGATCCCCCTTTACTGCTGACGACGTGGTGTACTCCTGGCAGCGGGCCATGACCATGAATCTGCCGGAGGGCCAGGCAGCAGCACTAGTTGACTCGGTTGAATCGATGCGTGCGATCGACGACTACACCTTCGAAGTGACCCTGAAGGAACAAGATGCCTCATTCCTTTACTCCGTGGTCCTGAATCCGGTGGCCTCGATCGTGAGTCAGACCGCTGTCGAAGCAAACGGTGGGATCGCAGCTGATACTCCCAGCGAGTGGATGGACGCCAACATGATCGGGACGGGTCCTTACACGTTTGGTGAATGGAAGCGAGGTGAATCGCTCACCATGGTTGTAAACCCGGAGTATTGGGGCACGAAGGCGCAGTCTGATGTCCGCTGGGACATCACTCCTGAAGAGAGTTCACGAGTGCTTGCCCTCCAGGCAGGTGACGCAGACATCATTGACATTTCGCCATCCAACGTGAGTGATGTAGAAGGCGTTGACGGTGTCGCGATCTTCGAGGGTGGGTTACTACTCGAGCCGATCCACCTTGGCTTCAACATGAGGTCGGACAACCTTCCACCGGGTGACACGATTCCTAGTGATTTCTTCGCCGACAAGCGAATTCGACAGGCTTTCAACTATGCCTTTGACTACGACGCGTATATCAACTCTTTCTTGGATGGCTACGGTGCTCGCTATCCCGCCTACATCCCACAGGGAGTGTTCGGATACGACGAGAATGCGCCGCTATATACGTACGACCCCGCCAAAGCTGCGGAGCTCTTGCAGCAGACCGAGTACTGGGACAAGGGTTTCACCGTTTCGATCCTCGTGCAGTCCGGTGAGCCAGAATTTGAGGGCGTCGCGCTGCTCATGAAGGACGGCATTGAGAGGTTGAACCCCAACTTCCGGGTAAATGTCGTCAATCAGGCCGAAACCCAGTTCGACGAGAACCTTGGCATGGATCCTGTGCCCTTCGCCCTGTGGGTGAAGAACGCCGATCCAGGCGCTGATCCCCATCAGTTCTTCGATCCACTACAGCACCCGGACGGTGATTGGGGAAGCAAGCATGGGATGCGCGATGCCTACTCAGATCCGGATCGGATTGCAGAACTGATTGACGCAGGAAAGGCGTCAGTGGACCCGGCAGAGCGCAAGGCCATCTACGCCGAGTTGCAAAAGCTCCTGTACGAGGATCCGATGTGGGTCTACGCGGCCCAGGAAGGGCTCGCATTTCCTTATCGCACCTGGCTCGAGGGGTTCACGGTGAACCCGCTCTGGCGTGGTCCGCACTACGAGTACTACTCCAAGGCGGGCGCGCCTGCAGGCGCTTAGAAACTGGGTGTGGGGGGGGGGGGGGGGGGGGGCCCCCCCCCCCCCCACCTCATTAGGTGACCCCTACCTACGCGGCGAGGTGCGCTGGGGCAAGTTATCCCGGGAATTCCAGGCCGAGATCCTTCATCATCACCATGGCGGCGTTGCGTCCGGGTGATCCGGTGATCGAACCGCCCGGGTGCGTCGTGCCGCCGGTTTGATAGAGCCCAGGGATTGGCATGGTGTAGCTGGCCCAGCCAGCGGCCGGGCGCAGCGGGCCGCTAAACGGAACGCCCTTGTCGCCTCCGTGCGCGCACCCGTTGATCATGTGCGGGTTCCACCGCTCGATATCCAAGGGGCTCTTCACGATGCGTGCCTCGATGTTGTCTGCGTTGATATTCGGAATCTGGGTAGAGACATACTCGAGCATCCGATCGGCGTGTCGCTCCTTGGCTTCGTCCCAGGAGTTGTACCCGTATGGAGCCACGTGACTGCACGGGACCAACATCTTGACAGTCTGCTTGCCTTCGGGTGCACGTGATGGATCGACGATGCTTGGCGTGGCGATGAGGGTCCACGCTGAACCCTCGACCGGGCGACGATCACGGATGGCGCGCACCTGATCGACCACCTCGTGCGGCCAAAGGGCAAGTCCGCTGCTCACTGCGGTGTCTGCCGCAGTCTTGCCGCGGAAAGTCGGCACCTCATCCATCACCAGGAATGCGGCGAATAGCGGGATCCCTATGTCGTAGGTCTCGACCCCGTAGGTGAACGAATCTCCCCACGCCTCCGCGGGAGCCATGTCGATGAGGTGCTTGACGTGGATGGTGGACAGGACCGCCTCGGTGCCGAGGAATTGACGACCATCGGTTGCCTCCACCCCGACGCAGCGGTTCCCGTCGAGCAATAGTCGCTCGACCTTGGTGTCACCAAAGAACTGACCGCCATGCTGCTCGATGACCGACATCAGCGCATCGGTGAGTTTGCCGGATCCGCCAAGAGGAATCGTCCAACTCCGCTTTTGACGACCACCCATGATCGAGTAGGGCAGGACCCCGGAGCCGGGTAGATCGACCGAGCCGAAGGTCTGACAGGCCTCCCAGAGCAGGAAAGCCTGAATATGCTCCTCGGTGAACTCGTGGGTGATGACATCAACGGCGCTCAGTGCGCGACGGCGTCGCCACACGCCTCCGTTGGGCAGCTCGTCGAGCAACTGATCCAAAGACGGACCCCAGCCGATCGGGGTGTTATTGGCCCTCCCAAAGGCGACCTTGGCGCGCTCCCAGTCCGCGAGGAACTCCATGTAGTAGTCAGCATCGCGCTGGCTGAAGCGAGCGAATTCCGCATGAGTGCGCTCGGGGTCGAGGTACATGCCGATCTGCTCGCCATCAGGCATGGCTACCCGGGCCACCGGGTCGGGGTCGACGTAGGCCAGCCCGTAGTCAGAGACGAGACCGAGGGTGTCATCTGCGATCACCGGATTGCTCTGGATGATCGTGTGGCCGGTGGAACACGAGTCCATGAAGAAACCCGGGAGGTACTCCTCGGTCGCCACGCCACCCCCGGGGATGCGACGGGCGTCGACGATGGCGACGGATTTGCCGGCTCGCGCAAGGTAGGCGGCGGCGATCAGGGCGTTGTGGCCAGCTCCGGCCACGACGATGTCAGCGGTGAACACCTCGGTCATGCAATCGATTGTATGGAGTCACGGGGGCCTCGTGAAGCGTTTGCGCGAATCGGCGACAGGGCTCACATGTCCATGGCGGCGACGATGCGCTCGGGAGTGATTGGGAGGTCACGAACCCGCACCCCGAGAGCGTCGCGCACGGCGTTCCCCAGAGCGGCCGCCGTGGGGCCGGACGATGCCTCCCCGGACCCCAACCACGGCTCGTCGTCGGCGGAGACGATCGTCGTCGCGACAGGTGGCACGTCCGGGAAGCGCAGAATGGGATACGTCTCCCAGTCCGATGAGGTGACCACTCCGTCAGCGAAGCGCACCTGCTCCATGAGTGTCCAACTCGCGGACTGGATCGCGCCGCCCTCGATCTGGTTGATCACTCCATCGGGGTTCACGACGCGTCCACAGTCCACCGCGATCCACAGGTGCTTCACCACGATGTGGTCAATGGCCTCGATGTCCGCGATGACCGCGCACCAGGCGCCGGAGTTCTTGTAGCGAGCGAAGCCGATACCGCGACCTGAGTTGTCGCCGACGGCAACGCCCCAGTCGGCAAGCTCGGCAACCGACTCAATGACACGTCGGGCCCGCGGATCGGTCAGGTGGCGGAGCCGATAGTCGATCGGATCAATGCCGTGGGCGCGGGCCATGTCATCTATGTGCGATTCGATGGCGAAGACATTCGTGTAGGCCCCGAGCGAGCGCATCGCTGATGCTCGCATCGGCATGGTGGTGAGCCGATGGGCGACGGCGTGCACATGCGGGATGTCGTACGCCGGAAGCGCATTGCGGCCTGTCCCCTGTCCTGCGGCCAGAGGGGGGTCCTGGGAGGGTGGGATCGGCTGGCCATCGGTCTGACTGGCGTAGGCCAACAGGCTTGGCGTCGGGAGGGTAGAGGGTCGCGATGAGTGACCATTGCCGTATCCGTCCCACCGCCATGACGTGATCGTGCCCGCAGAGTCGGTTGTGGCGCTGATGGTCACGCACATGGCGGGTGCGAAGGGCGACCAGCCAAGTTCATCCTCGCGCGACCAGGTGACCTGGATCGGTACGTCGGGTAGGTGACGGGCGACGAGCGCCGCATCGTAGGCGACATCATCGGCAGGGTTGTGGCCGTAGCAACCGGAACCCTCGACGTGCTGGACGTGGACTCGCTCGATGTCGACGCCCAGTGCCCGGGCGATGTCCTTGCGCAGTGGATAGACCCCCTGGGTGTGGCTCCACACGTCGAGTCGGTCGGTGGTCCATTGCGCGATCGCGCAGGCGGTGCCGATCGAGGCGTGCGCCACGAACGGGCGCGAGTACTGGGCGGAGAAGGTCAGCGCGTCGGCAGATCCGGGCGCCTCGAGGATCTCGCTCTCGACTAACACGGTGTCCTCGGTCGGAGCGCTTAGGAGGAATGCGGTGAGACTTGCGTCTTCGAGTTCGGGCGCCTCGCCCTCCCACCGACAGCGTTCGACGAGCGTGGCGTGGGCAGCGATGGCATGGCGCTCCAAGGATGCCACGACGGCGACGAAGCTCCCATCGCGAATGACCGTGGTGTCACCCGGAAGCGCCGATGCGTCTGGCTGCTCGGCCAGGTGCGCGCCGCGGTACGGCGGTCTAATGACACGACAGAACTTCATCCCGGGCAGGCGCATGTCATGGATGAAGGCGGGCTCACCGAGGACCTTCGCGTCAAGATCTCGTCGGGGCACCGAGCGACCGATGTCGCGGCTCGGTAGCGTCGTGTCGGCCGCGACCGTCACGGATGCGACAGGGACATCGAGGTTGACCTCGCCGATGGTCTCCAGAGGATCGACACCGCGACCACGGGCCGCCTCCTCGAGAAGATGCCGCGCGGCACGCGCGGCCGATTGCAAGGCCGTCCCGGAATGCTGGATCGACAAACTGCCTGCGGTGAAGCCCTCATTGGGTGAGCGATCGGTTGAGGGCGCCCGCATGTGCACCCGATCCAGCGGGACGCCAAGTTCGGCCGCGACGATCTGCGCGAGGGCGGTCGCGACGCCCTGGCCGAGTTCAGACTTGCCGGTGAAGGCCGTGATGGTGCCATCCGCATGGAATTCCAGCCACTGGGAGATGAGCGGGTTGTCCTGCAGCGAGGGCGTCATGGTTGCTCGCTCGCTGCCTGGAGGATGGCGGCAATCATGCGTGGATGCGCACCGCACCGGCACAGGTGCCCCTCGAGTGCCTCGCGCACCTGATCCTCATGTAGTGACGAGCCGTATTCGTCCACGAGCGCCGCAGCACGCATGACAATCCCAGACAGGCAATAGCCGCACTGCCCGGCCTGATGCTCGATGAGGGCACGTTGAACCGGGTGCGGACCGGATTCGGTGAGGCCCTCGATCGTGGTGATCGTCGTCCCCTGGGCCGACCAGACGGGGGTGTCGCAGGAGTGGGCGGGTGCACCGTCGATCCACACCGTGCAGGCACCGCACAATCCCGCACCGCAGCCGAATCGCGTCCCGGTGCGGCCGTGCTCGCGCAGCAGCCACAGTAGGGCCGTGGCGGGCTCTGCCGTGCCGGTCAACGTGGTGCCGTCGACGTCGAGGGAGTAGGGCTCTTCCATGGGACCTCGCACAGTAGCAATCGATTGCACTAGTCTAGGGGAAAGCGAACCCTCAGGAGGATCCGATGCCGCAGCGCATCTCTTACGTCCCCTTCGATTCCGTCTCGGAAACGATGCAGGCCGAACTTCGTCGATGCGCTGAGCACGGCACTCCGCGGCCGGAGTCGTCCGCCGTACGGGCCCACTCAGAGCGCTCCTTCTGGTTCTTCGCCGAGTCGTGGCAGCGCATCTTCAGGGAGGGTGTGGTCGACCATGCTCTCAAGGAGCTGTGCCGCGTCTACATCTCGCGTACGGTGACGTGCGAGTTCTGCGGCAATCAGCGGTCCGAGAACGCGGTGGGCGCAGGCGGACTGCAGGACATGCAGTACGACGAACTGCTCAACTTTGAGGCCTCAGACGCCTACGTCCCGGAGCAGAAGGCCGCCCTTCGGTACGCGCAGGCGATTGCGTGGGGTCCCTCCAGCGTCGATGAAGATCTCATGTGGCAGGAGATGGGCCGTTACTTCACTGAGGAACAGATGGTCGAGCTCGGCTGCTTTATCGGTCTCACCTTCGGTCAGCAGAGTTGGATTCGACTGCTCGGAATCGACCACCACCAGTACCTTGCCGGCTCAAGTGGCGGCATGGCCCCGGCGTTTGAAGACGCTGCGGCACTGGCAGAGTCTAAGTCGTCGACGGACTATTGGGCCGCACGCTAGCGGTTTAGGCGAGAAGTTTGGCCGGACGTTCCAGCAGGCCAACAAACGCGGACATCCATTCAGCCGCTGTTGCCCCGTCGATCGGCCGGTGGTCGACCGAAAGGGAGAAGCGCAGCACCGTGCCCACGGTGACAGCGCCATCAGCGACCACCGGAATCTTGCGCGCTGCGCCCACCGCCAGGATGGATGACTGCGGCGGATTGATGATGGCATCGAAGTCCTCGGTGCCGAACATGCCGAGGTTCGTCAGGCTCGTCACGCCGCCCTCGAGCTCGTGTTGCCGCAAAGACCCAGAGCGCGCACGTGAGGCGAGATCCTGTGTCACTCGCGCGATATCGCGGACAGTGAGCGCACCTACTCCACGCACCACGGGCGTCACGAGACCGGTCTCCGTCGCTACAGCGAGACCGATGTCGACGGATGTGTGCTGCTCGATCGCGTCTTCGGTCCAGATGACATTGGCACCGGGGACTTGCGCCATGGCTGTCCCCATAGCCTTGAGAAGGAGGTCTGTAACGGAGATGCGCACGTCCTCGCCCTCGTTGATCTCGTGGCGCAAGTCCAGCAGTCGATCGACGCGTGCCGATCCGCGTAGGTAGAAGTGCGGAGCCTGTGTCTTGCTCTGGGTCAGCCTCGTCGCGATCGCCCGACGCAGTCGAGTATGCGGAATCCGCTCCACGGTGCCCGGTGCCGCCGTCATCGAAGCGTCGGTGTTTGCCGGCGCCGGGGTGGCTACCGCAGCAGGCCGCTGGGCAAGCATGGCCTCGATGTCATTTCGGCGGATCCGGCCCTGCGGCCCACTTCCGCGGACGGCGGCAAGGTCAATGCCCTCGTCCCGGGCCATCCGCCGCGCCAGCGGGCTAGCGAAGATTCGATCGGTGGCGGGCTGGGCCGCGACTGCCGGTGGTGCCGTGTTGGCCGACGCTGTCTGAGCTGTCTGAGCTGTCTGAGTTGACTGAGATGCCGGAGCACCGGGCGCGGCACCCCCGAGGAGCGCGACGACGGTGGCCTCGAGGTCAGCGATCTGCTCATCGGGTCCGGCGACGACAGCGATGGGATCACCGATGGCAACCTCGGTGCCCTCGGTGACCAGTGGGCGCATGATGACCCCCGCGGCCTCGGCCTCGAAGTCCACGACGGCCTTGTCCGTTTCGATGATCGCGATGACCTCGCCGGCGGCGTAGGGCTTGCCGATCTCAATGGGCCACGCCGAGAGCAGAGCACTCTCAGCGCCCGCTGCGACCTCGGGCATGCGTAGGAGTTCAGCCACGGGGCACCTCCATAACCTCGCGAATCTTGATACCTACTTCTTCGGCGCGGGCAATGGCCGCACGCTCGAGCACCTTGCTGATGCTGGGGGAGGCCTCCCCGCCGGTGACGCGCTGCACCGGCTGATCCAGCCAATCGAAGTAGCGTCGCTGGATCTCGTCGGCAAGCCAGCCCCCGTACGAGGTGCCCAGAGCGCCCTGCTCGGCGATGAGCACGTTGTTGGTCTTGCGGATGCTCTCGCCGATCGTGTCCCAGTCAATGCTCGCGCGATCGAGCCAGCGCAGATCGATGACCTCCGCATCGACCGAGTCGATCTCGCCCACCGCCTCGAGAACGTGATGCGTCATGCCGAGGTAGCTGAGGATGGTCAGATCCTTGCCCTCGCGGCGGATCGCAGCACTGCCCACGGGGATCTGGAAGTCAAAATCTTCCGCTGGCGAGGGCCCCGACATCGTGTAGAGATCGACGTGTTCGAGGACGAGGACGGGGTCATCGCACGCGAGTGCGGCGTTCATGAGACCGACGTAGTCGAAGGGTGTCGATGGCGCCACGATGCGCCAGCCCGGGTTGGTGACGAAGACGCCGGCCGGGTCCATCGAGTGCTGCGAGCCGTACCCCGTGCCCTGGGCCACCTTGCTGCGCAGGACGACGGGAACAGCGCCCTGACCCCCGAACATGTGACGTGCCTTGCCGATCTGGTTGAACAACTGGTCCGCGGCTACCCACATGAAGTCCGCGTACATGAATTCGATGACTGGCCGATAGCGCCCATCGAGGGCCATCCCTCCAGCCAGCCCGGTGAAGGCGTTCTCGCTGATCGGAGTGCCGAGGACGCGGTCGGGGAAGCGTTCCTTGAGTCCGCGCGTAGCACCGTTGGTACCCCCGTTGAGTCGGTGGATGTCCTCTCCGAGGATGACAACGCGATCGTCGGTCTCCATGCGCCGTCCGAGCACACCGGCGATGGCATCGATGAACTTGCCCTCGACGATTCCGCCGGGTACATCGTCGGGTGTCGCCATCCGCGCCCCGGTCAGTTCGGAGAGGTCACCGCGCACTCCGACATCGACGAAGGCCGGATCGGGCCATTCGGAGGGCTTGATGCGGCGTTCGTCCGGCTTCCCGCCAGGGAGTGGCTCGGTGAGCTCTCCGCTCACCTCGGCCATCAGCATCGACGTGGAATCGAGGAATGCCTGGACCTGGTCGTCGGTGAGGATCTCGCGACGCACAATGTGAGAACGCAGTTGAGTCAGTGGGTCGCGCGCGCGCCACTCCGCTTCCTCCTCCTTCGACCGGTAACGGAAGGCGCTTCCGGGGAAGGGGCCGTTCTGGTGGAAGAACCGGTAGACGTCGGCCTCAATGACGGCAGGCCCGCGACCGGAGCGCATGTGCTCGCTGGCCTCGGTCATCGCGAGGTAGACCGCCAGCGGGTCCATGCCGTCGACCTTCCAACTCGCGATGCCAAATCCCGGACCGCGCGCGGACAGTCGGGGTTCCTTCGTCGCCTCGGAGACGTGGGTGGAGACGGCGTACAGATTGTTTTCGATGAAGAAGCAGAGGGGAAGGTCCCAGGCGGCGGCGAGATTGAAGGTCTCCAGTGTCGATCCGATGTTCGATGCGCCGTCGCCGAAGTACGTCACCGCAACGTTGTTCGTTCCAGAGTGACGATGGGCCCAAGCCGAGCCGGCCGCGAGGGGGACACCGCCACCGACGATGGCGTTGGTGCCGATGGCACCCGCCTCCTCCCACTGCAGATGCATGGAGCCACCGCGGCCGTGGCTGAAGCCTCGATCGAGCCCGCAGATCTCCGCGAGAGTGCTGAGGAGGAGTGCGCGGACCTCGTCGCCAAGTGGCTGCGCCGGATCGATCCCCTTGGGGGCGAGGTGGGCGAGGCCTTTGGCCAGGAACTGGTGGTGACCGCGGTGCGTGCCGTTGACGGTGTCGCCGGGAATCAGGGCGAGCACTGAGCCGGCGGCGCCACCCTCCTGGCCGATGCTGGAGTGGGCCGGCCCGTGCACGAGGCCGGCGGCGGCGAGGGCGAGGACCTCCTCCTCGAAGGCCCGGATGATGGCCACCTGTGCCAGCAGGGCCGTGAGGAGTGCGGGATCGGCGTTGTCCCAATCCTCGTCAGTCGTGCTCACCTGGATCCACGGCGCGTCCGGATGCAAGGGGGTGTGCTCAGCCATGGCGGGATCGTATCGATATTGGATCCAAAATTGCAATAGATTCGGGGATTCTTCTCCAAAATACGCTGTCGAGCCGCTAAATTGGATCCATCCATGAACCAGGGAGCGATCATGACTGCACTACCCGGGGTACGTCGCCTGGACCACATTGGCTTCACCGTGCCCGACCTGGCGCAGGCGCACGAGTTCCTGGTGAACGTGCTCGGCTGCGAGTACATGTACAAGCTCGGTCCGTTCGAGCATCTGCAGACCGATTGGATGACAGAGCACCTGAACGTGCATCCGCGAGCCGTCATGCGTGAACTGCACTTCTTCCGGCTGGGCGGGCAGGCGGTGTTCGAGGTATTCCAGTACGAGGCCCCCGATCAGAACACGAACATCCCGCGCAACAGCGACATCGGCGGCCACCATGTCGCGCTCTACGTCGACGACCTCGATGCGGCGATCGAGTTCTTGCGTGAGCATGACGTGACGATTCTGGGCGAGCCGACGGCCAGTCGAAGCGCCAGTGAGGGTCAGCGCTGGGTCTATTTCCTCGCACCCTGGGGTATGCAGTTCGAACTGGTGTCGTATCCGCAGGGCAAGGCCTTCGACCATCAGCCGGAACTTTTCGACTGAGAGCACTGCTGTCATGACGGAAGCAACGGCAGGAGCGGCAAGCGCACGCATCGCAGATGCGCTCCGCGTGGACATCCTGGAAGGTGCGCTAGCGCCCGGGGAGCGAATTCGCCAAGAGGAGGTGGCCGAGCGGCTCGGGGGGAGCAGGCTGCCGGTCCGGGAAGCCCTGCGAGTCCTTGCAGCTGAAGGGCTCGTCGAGTTGGAGCCGCATAAAGGTGCTCGCGTGCCCTATCTGGACCGCGATGAGGTTGAAGTGCTCTACCGCATGCGGGAGCGGCTTGAGCCCCTCGCTCTGCAACTGAGCTTGCCGCAACTCAGCCACATCGACCTTGCGGAGATCCATCGAATTCAGCAGCGAATCGAGGACGGCGTCAGCGTGCCTGAATTCCTTCGACTCGACCGCGAATTCCACATGGCGACGTACTCGGGATGCACGGCCGATCACCTCATGAGCACGATCGATCGGATGTGGAACGCGACACAGCACTATCGCCGCGCCTTCATGGAACTCGCAGGCGCGGGGCGCCAGTGGATCGTCAACGCGGAGCACCGACTGCTGCTTGATGCCATTCAGCGTGCCGACGATGATGACGCCGAACGCTACCTCTCCGGACACATTCGGCGCACGCGCAAGGAACTCATCACGCACCCCGAGATCTTCGGCTCGTAGTTACCAGTCCACAGCGATGTACTTGGCCTCGAGGAACTCCAGTAGTCCCTCATGGCCACCCTCGCGGCCCAGGCCGCTCTGCTTAACGCCGCCGAACGGAGCGGCGGGGTCGGAGATGAAGCCCCTATTGACTCCCACCATCCCGGCATCGATGCGCTCGCTCACCCGCAGTGCGCGGGCCAGATCGGACGTGTAGACGTAGGCAGCCAGACCGAACGGTGTGGCGTTGGCGAGTGCCACACCCTCATCCTCGGTCGAGAAGGCGACCACGGGCGCGACCGGACCGAAGATCTCGATGTCGAGAATCGGGTCGTCTGCCGACAGTCCAGCGAGCACCGTGGGCGGGTAGAACGCACCGGGTCCCTCCGGGCGCGTCCCGCCGACCAAGACCTCGGCACCGGCCGCGACACTGGAGGCCACCATCGCAGCGATGTCCTCGGCGGCCCGCTCGTTGATCATGGGACCCACGTCCGTGGAGGGGTCTTGGCCGGGGCCGACGCGGAGGTTGCCCATCGCGGCGGCCAGGCGGCGGGAGAACTCGTCCGCCACGGGCGCTTCGACGATGAATCGGTTCGCGGCGATGCAGGACTCACCGCCGTTGCGCATCTTGGCCACCATCGCGCCGTCAACGGCGGCTTCCAGGTCAGCGTCGGCGAAGACGACGAAGGGGGCATTGCCACCGAGTTCCATGGAGCAACTCACGACGTTGCGGGCCGCAAGTTCAAGGAGTGTGCGGCCGACCTCGGTGGATCCCGTGAAGGACAGTTTGCGTGTCCGTGGGTCGTCCAGCATGGCTTCGGCAACCGCACCTGAGCGACGTGACGGAAGGACGTTGACGACTCCGGCGGGGACACCAGCACGTTCCATGACGATGGCCAGTGCGAGCGCCGTCAGTGGTGTGTCAGAGGCCGGCTTCAAGACCACGGGGCAGCCCGCAGCCAGGGCCGGGCCCATCTTGCGGGTGGCCATCGCGGCGGGGAAATTCCACGGGGTGATGAGGACCGAAACACCGATGGGCTGATAGACGGTGAGGATGCGCTTGTCGCCATTGGGTGCGGTCTGCACGTGGCCCACGGCACGCACCGCCTCCTCGGCGAACCACCGGAAGAACTCGGCCGCGTACGTCACCTCACCCAGCGCATCTCCACGGGACTTGCCGCTCTCGAGCACGATGAGATCGGCAATTTCGTCGCGGTGGTCGACCATGATCTCGAAGGCCCTGCGCAGGATCTCGGCGCGCTGACGCGGTGCGGTAGCCGCCCACGCGTCGCCGGCTCGCGCTGCCGCGTCAACAGCCCGCTGCGCATCCTCGGCTGATCCGCTCGCCACCGAGGCGATGACGTCACCGGTGGCCGGATTGGTCACGTCGAAGCGTGCTCCGTCGGAGGCCTCCTGCCATTCGCCAGCGATGTAGAGATTGGTCAGCCGTGCGTCATCGAGGGGGTAGAGGGACACCGGTGCTCCTTCAGGATTATGCGTGGATCGGTCTGTTCATGAGTTTGTGAGAGCGCTTGGCTCAGTAGGCGTTCGTGACGACGAGCTCTTCGGCCGGGAAGAGCGTCAGAAGTTCGGCGCCATCCTCGGTCACGACGAGTTCCTCCTCGATGCGGGCGGCGGAATGGCCATCGTCTGCGGGCCAGTAGGTCTCGAGCGCGAAGACCATACCCTCCTTGATCTCCACGGGGTTATCGAGCGAGTTCAGGCGGCTGATGACTGGGCGTTCGTGGAGGCCGAGACCAAGTCCGTGCCCGAACTGCAGTCCAAAGGCCTCCATTTCGGAGGAAAATCCGAAGTCCTCCGCCTTGGGCCACAGCCGTGCGATGTCTGCCGTGCTTACACCTGGTCGCACCATCGATATGGCCGAATCGATGAGTTCGCGCGCCTTTGAGTAGGCGTCGCGGTGCGCCTGCGTGGCCCGTCCCACGGCGAAGGTCCGGTAGTAGCAGGTCCGGTATCCGTTGAAGGCGTGGATGATGTCGAAGTAGGCCTGATCACCCGGACGGATGTAGCGGTCGGAGAAGACGTGTGGATGAGGACTGCAGCGCTCGCCGGCGATCGAGTTGATCGCCTCGACTTGCTCGGATCCCATTTCGATGAGGCGCTTGGTGGCCATGGCGACGACGTCGCTCTCGCGAACTCCAGGCTTCAAGAACTCATAGATGTCGTGGTAGACCCCATCCACCATGGCGGCAGCCTGACTGAGCAGCAGGATCTCGTCGCGATTCTTGATCTGACGGGCATCGAGCATGACCTGCTGGCCGTCGACGACGGTGATGCCCGCGGCCTCGAGTTCGCGCAGCACGGGCAATTCCACGACGTCTACGCCGAGCGGCATGTCGGCAACACCCTCCTCGCGCAGGATCGCGGCCACCTCCTGCGCGGTGCCGTGGGGCAAGCCCGATGTGGGAGCGATTGCTCCCTGCAAGCCGTTGTTGCCACCCCTCGAATGCTCCGGCATGAGCCACGGCGAGTAGAGCCGGTGGTTCTTCGCAGCCGACCCGAAGTCCCAGATCCAGGGCTCGCCCGTGCGCGTGAGGAGAGCCCAGCGTTCGGTCTTGTTGTAGCCCCAGGTCCCGATGTGAGTCGCCGTGAGATAGCGAATGTTCGAGCCCTCGAAGACGAGGACTGCTCCCAGGTCGCTCTCGGCGAGTGCCTGCCGAGCTCGGCTCAGCCGATAGTCGCGTAGGCGGTCGAAGTTGACCCGCTCCTCCCAATCGACTCCGATGATCCCCGGAGCGGCGATGCTGGTCTGAGCGAACTCAGACACCGGTCGAGCGGACATGGAGACCTCGCTTCCTCGTGGCGTCCCCCTCGGGACCCCCCGATCGTAGACCGTCTCGCGCAATCGATTGCACTGATCCCCTCACCTGGCCTAACCTCAGGCCGTCGACCGGGCCCTCCCGGTGCGAGATGGGGAGGCAGCGGTGCCATTTGTGGTGCGGGTGGGCGACCGCGTGAGCGACGTGGCCGAAGGAGGCGGGGCCCTGGAATGGATCCTCGCGCCCGATCGGTTGCCCGACCGTAGGCTGGCCGTGGCGTGCGTGAGGCTGGATCCGGGCCAGACCTTCGACCTCATCTCAGCACCTGCCGGGCTCGCCTGGTTGCAGCCACTGGCGGGCCGCCTCCAGGCCAACGGAGTGGAGACGACGGCTGATCACATCGTCATGGTGTCCCGTGGCCGCCATTGCCGGTTCGACGCCGTCGATGCAGCCACCCTCCTCGTGGCATGGGTGCCTCGCGCTGAGGACGACGCGGCCACGGCGGATCTGCGACGTGTCGACTGGACGACGGAGCCGGTGTTGCTCAGCGAGCATGACTCACGCCGACGTATCTACCTGGCGAGTACCGGCCTGTGGGGGACCGAGGCCGTCAAGGGGGAGATGATCGTCTACCCGCCGGGTGCTATCGGGGCAGCGCACCACCACGAGGGTGCGGAGCACTTCCAGTACGTCGTGGAAGGTCAGGGGACCGCGATACTCGAGAGCGGGCGAGTGGACCTTGTCGAAGGCGATCTGCTGTACAACCTCGAGAACGAGGTGCACTCCTTCGAGAATCTTGGTGAACAGGACATGGTCTTCGTGGAGTTCTTCGTCCCGGGAAACAGCAAGACCGTCTGGGTTCCTGGTGTGGAGGTGTGCGCGTGGAATCCGCTTGACACGGACGTGCGGGGACGCCCGGCTGCAAGGCGCCTGGAGGCGCATATCCATGGTGAAGGCAAGGTCTAGGAGGGCGCATGGCTCGCATCGCATTCATTGGCCTGGGCGACATGGGACAGGTGATCGTGCCGCGCCTCTTGGAGGCTGGGCACGAGGTCACGGGATGGAATAGGAGTCCTGGGAAGGCCGATCACTTGGTGCTCCAGGGCATGCGGGTCGCCGCATCCCCTCGGGAGGCAAGTGAGACCGCAGACGTCGTCCTGTCGATCGTCACCGATGCGTCAGCCGTCCGTGACGTCGCACTCGGCCCCGAGGGCATCCTCGAGGGACTGTCACCCGAGGCCGTCTACCTCGACATGAGCACCATCTCCCCCGAGGCGAGTCGCGAGGTGAGCGCGGCCTTCGCACGCGCGGGTCGCGTGATGCTGGACGCGCCTCTGTCGGGCAGCCCTGTGACGGTTGCCGCGGGGAAGGCTTCGGTGATGGTCGCGGGCGATCGGCCCGCGTATGAGCGTGTACGGGAGACCCTCCTCGACATTGGCCCCACTGTGTCCTACATCGGTCCCAGCGGGACGGCCGTTCAAGCCAAACTGTCCGTGAACCTGCTGCTGATGGTCGAGGTCATCGCGTTCGGGGAGGCGGTCGCCCTGGCGGAGAAGGGCGGCGTTGAGCGCGAGGCCATCGTCGACGCGATCCTGCACAGCGTGGCCGCCTCGCCGGTCCTCGGGTATCGGGGACCTTTCGTGCTCGAGGGGCAAATGCCGGACAAGCCCCTCGCCGACGTCACTCTCCAGCAGAAGGACATGACATTGGTCCTTGAGCAGGGGAGGTTGCTCGGCATGCCCCTACCCCTCGCATCATCGGCAAACGACATGATGAATGCCTGCAGGGGGATGGGCATCGACCGCAACGACTTCGTGGTGGCCCATCGGGCCTACCGGCGTATGGGAGGGCTGCAGTGATCCCCGACGACTCGCAGGGCCCGGGTAACGCGGTTTATCGAACCAATCTCGAGGACATCCCCGTAGTAACAGGGCTGCGGCGGGATGAGGGCTGGGTCAACATGCAGGTCCAGTTCCTGCTCGACAAGCACAACGTGGGGACAGACGACTTCCTCTTGGGCTGGACCGTGCTGCCGCCCGGAGCCATGCATGATCGCCACCGGCATGCGCACTGCGATGAATTCTGGATTGTGATCTCGGGCGCTGGCGTGATGTACACCGGCGACGATGGTGTGGCCCCCGCGCACCCCGGGGACGTGGTCTTCACTCCGCGCGGTCATTGGCATGGCTTCCGCAACGACGGCACGGAAGACGCCGTCCTCGTGTGGGGATGGCGAGGGGCCGGGTCGCTCGAGGATTCGGGCTACGAGGTCCACCCCTCGCATGAGTAGCGATGATCCGCGTATCGGCGCGGGACTGCATGCCCTAGCTCGGTCGCGCGACCGCATGCTGGCCGCCGGTGCCTCCCAGGTCGGCTGGAAGATCGGCTTCGGATCACCCTCGGGACTGGACATGCTCTCCCTCGACGGGCCACTCGTAGGGGTGCTGCTCGACGTCGGGTCGTGGCCGGCGGAATCGCCCGTGCACGTGGAGCACTGGACCGCGCCCGTAGTCGAATGCGAGGTGGTGGCGACGCTGGGGGCCGATATCCCACCCGGGACGCCCGCGGAGCGGATCTTCGAACTGGTGGATTCCTGGGCACCCGGGTTCGAGTTCGCCGATGTCGATATCCCTCCGCGGGATGTGGTGGAGATCCTGGCCGGCAATATCTTCCACCGGTCCTACACGGTGGGTGATGCGGCAAGGTTTCGCTCGATCGACGAGGTGGAGGCCCTCTCGGCGCAGGTGGATGTCGACGGCGTGGCTCGGACGATTACGGATCTCACCGAACTGACGGGGGCATTCGCCAATGTCATTGCCCGCGCGGCAGAGTTGGCTCCTTCCGTTGGGCGTCCGCTGCTGGCAGGCGACATCATCTTCACCGGGTCGATCGTCCCGCCGATCCCCGTCCGGCCGGGAGCCGACATCCTCTACGCACTCTCGGGGTTCGCGCCCATACGCGTTGTGATCGCATGACTGAGCCGGTGGACTCTCCGCGGTCATTCGCCGTGCCCATCGCGATGGCCACCACCTTCGCGACGTTCATGGCTCTGAGCTTGCAGATTCGCGGTATCGGCGAGCTAGTCTCCCGCGGCGCCTCCCCTGTCGCGGTCGCGGGCACGACCCAGTTGCTCCAAGGCCTGGTGACCTTGATCCTCATCGTTGCCGTGGCTCCGCTGCGCCGAGCCGCCCACCGAACCCTCGTTGCAGTGCGCTCCGGCAGCGTGCCCGCGTGGACGCTTGCTGGTGGGCTTGCTGGCGCCCTGCAGATCGTGGTCATGGGACTGGTCTCGCCCCTGATCGGCGTCGCTGCTCTCACCGTCCTTCTCGTGTCAGGTCAAACGGCGAATGGACTCTTCGTCGACCGAGTCGGTCTCGCTCCCGGTGGCAGGCGTTCGATCACGACGACACGAGTGGTCGGTGCATGCCTGGCAGTTGCGGCCGTGGGCCTCGTCTGGTGGGACAAGGGAACCGGTGGCAGCTCGGTTGCATGGTGGATCCTCCTCGTCGCCTTCGCCGCCGGTGCAGGCGCTGCCGTCCAGGCGGCCCTGAATGGGCGGGTAGCGCAGGTCTCCGGTCAGCCGGTCGTCGCGGCCGAGGTCAACTTCCTCGGTGGCGCGACGGCGATGTGGCTCCTGGTCGGCCTGCTGACGCTCGCGGGTACCCGACAGTCGCCCGTCGCGGACCCGTCTTCTGCGTGGCTCTACGCGAGCACGATCTTCGGCCTGCTGTTGATCGTCAATAGTTCATGGGCGGTCAAGCACCTGGGGGTCCTGATCCTCAGCCTGGTTGCAGTCGTCGGCCAGATCTCTGGCGCGATCCTGGTCGACCTGTTCCTTCCCCTGCCAGGTGCGCAGTTCGCATATGTGCTTCTGCTCAGCCTGGTGGTCTCGGTCGTCGCAGTTGTCATTGCGGCGTTCGGTCGCTCCCGGGAGCAGTTGCGCCGTTAGGGTGTGACCCATGACAGCGACCATCCTTGATGGCAAGGCGACCGCGGCTGCGGTGAAGGCTTCCCTGGCATCTCGTGTAGCAGCTCTGCGTGAGCGCGGCATCGCGCCCGGACTCGCCACTGTCCTTGTGGGTGATGACCCCGGCAGCCACGCGTACGTCGGCGGCAAGCACAGGGACTGCGCCGAGGTCGGCATCGCCTCGATCCGCGTAGATATGCCCGCCACGTCGACCCAAGCCGAGGTCGAAGCCGAGGTGCGTCGCCTGAATGACGACCCGGCCGTCACCGGCTACATCGTGCAGCTGCCCCTGCCGAAGGGCCTGGACAGCAATCGCGTGCTGGAGATCATGGATCCGGCAAAGGACGCCGATGGACTCCATCCGATGAATCTCGGCCGCCTCGTGCTCGGGATCGATGCCCCGCTGCCCTGCACCCCGCGCGGCATCGTCGATCTGTTGCGCGCCTACGACGTTCCGATCGCAGGAGCCGAAGTGTGCATCATTGGCCGCGGCATCACGGTGGGACGCCCGCTTGGACTGCTGCTCACCCGGCGCCAGGAGAACGCGACGGTGACGCTCTGCCACACCGGGACCAAGGATATGGCCAAGCACGTCGCAGCCGCCGACATCGTGGTCGCGGCCGCCGGAGTGCCGCACGTGATCAGTCCCGGCATCGTCAAGCCGGGCGCAGCGCTTGTAGATGTGGGAATCACGCGCACGGACGCAGGCCTCGTAGGCGACATCGATCCGGCGTGCGCGGGGGTGGCCGGGTGGATCGCCCCCATGCCAGGAGGCACCGGTCCCATGACGCGCGCGATGCTGCTCGCCAATGTCGTCGAGGCTGCGGAGCGGTCGTAGGCTGACGACGTGAGCGGGATGGCAGAGGTCCATCGCCTGCCGACCAGGCGGCGACGATGGTGGTCGCAGTGGCCCATCACCGTGGTGCTGGTGGGGGTTGTCGCCGCGCTCGCCATCGTGGCCCTGGATCACTTCCGGATCGGTTCGCTCGTGCTTGCCGCCAGCCTCGTCCTGGCCTTCGTGCTGCGCTTAGTCCTGCCCCAGGATCGCGTCGGAATGCTTGCCGTGCGATCCAGGCGCGTGGATCTGGTCGTCCTCGGCTCCCTCGCGGCGGCCCTGGTCGTCTTCGCCCTGTGGGTGCCGCCCCCTGCGTGAGGCGGCAGACGCTCGGGGACTAGCGTGGTGCTCGTTGCCGACCGAGGGGAATCACGTGTCACGCCCGCCTGTCAACGTCGCCGTCACCGGAGCTGCTGGCCAGATCGGATACGCGCTCCTCTTCCGTATCGCGTCGGGTCAACTGCTAGGCCCTGATGTTCCGGTGCGCCTGCGCATGCTCGAGATTACTCCCGCGCTGAAGGCTGCTGAGGGCACCGCCATGGAGCTCGATGACTGTGCCTTCCCCCTCCTCGCCGGCATCGATATCTCAGACGATCCGCGGGTGGCCTTCGACGGTGTCAATGTCGCGCTCCTCGTGGGCGCTCGTCCTCGTGGCCCTGGCATGGAGCGCCGCGATCTGCTCGAGGCCAATGGTGGGATCTTCAAGCCGCAGGGCGAAGCCCTCAATGCGGGAGCTTCCGATGACGTGCGGATCCTCGTCGTCGGCAACCCCGCCAACACCAACGCTGTCATCGCCCAGGCGCACGCTCCGGACATCCCGCGGGAGCGCTTCACCGCCATGATGCGCCTGGACCACAACCGCGCCCTTACTCAGTTGGCCCAACGGACCGGGGTCGGCGTCTCCGACGTCCGCAAGGTGACTGTCTGGGGCAATCACTCGGCGTCGCAGTACCCCGACATCACGCACGCAACCGTCAAGGGCCAGCCGGCTTCCGACGTGGTGAACGACCAGGCGTGGGTCGAGGATGTCTTCATCCCGACCGTGGCCAAGCGCGGCGCAGCGATCATTGACGCCCGCGGTGCGTCGTCGGCAGCCTCGGCCGCGAATGCGGCGATCGACCACGTGCACGATTGGGTGCTCGGCACTCCCGACGGCGACTGGGTGTCCGCTGGCGTGCCGTCAGATGGCTCCTACGGGATTCCTGAGGGCATCATCTCGGGCTTCCCGTGCGTTTCCCGCGACGGCGCCTGGGAGATCGTGCAGGGGCTGGAGATCGACGACTTCTCTCGGGCTCGTATCGATGCCTCTGTCGCCGAACTCCAGGAAGAACGCGACGCCGTGGCGGCCCTCGGTCTGCTGTAGCTCCCACCAAGCCGTCCCCAGGTCCCCAGAACAGGAGAGAGTCCCACCGTGGCGAAGATCAAGGTCGCAAACCCCGTCGTCGAGCTCGACGGCGACGAGATGACCCGCATCATCTGGCAGTTCATCAAGGACCAACTCATCCTGCCCTACCTCGATGTCGACCTGAGGTACTACGACCTCGGTATGGAGCATCGGGATGCCACTGACGACCAGGTCACGATCGACGCGGCCCACGCGATCCTCGAGTACGGCGTCGGCGTCAAGTGCGCGACCATCACTCCGGACGAGGCGCGCGTCGAAGAGTTCGGCCTCAAGAAGATGTGGAAGTCACCCAACGGAACGATCCGCAACATCCTCGGCGGAGTTATCTTCCGCGAGCCCATCATCATGTCCAACATTCCTCGCCTGGTACCCACGTGGACCAAGCCGATCATCGTCGGCCGTCACGCCTTCGGAGACCAGTACCGCGCGACAGACTTCAAGGTGCCCGGGCCCGGCACCCTGACCATGACCTTCACCCCGGCCGATGGGTCGGAGCCGATGGAGTTCCAGGTCTTCGACTTCCCCGAGTCCGGTGTCGCCATGGGGATGTACAACCTCGATGACTCGATTCGTGACTTTGCTCGCGCGTCCTTCCGCTACGGGCTCGCCCGCCAGTTCCCGGTCTACATGTCGACGAAGAACACCATCCTCAAGGCGTATGACGGTCGATTCAAGGACATCTTTGCCGAGATCTTCGACGCGGAGTTCAAGTCGGACTTCGAGGCGGCAGGTCTCACATACGAACACCGCCTTATCGACGACATGGTCGCCAGCGCACTCAAATGGGAGGGCGGCTACGTCTGGGCGTGCAAGAACTACGACGGCGACGT
>JBMTDJ010000030.1:0-22013 GCA_049431945.1 Candidatus Nanopelagicales bacterium
CGAACGTTGAGCAGATGAGGTCGAGAAACAGCGCAATCCGCTCGAAGTTCAGCCCTGATGCGCCGTCAGCTCTCGCTGACGCCGAGACGCTCCAGCAGCAGCTCGCGCACCTTTGCCGCGTCCGCCTGGCCTCGCGTCGCCTTCATCACCGCACCCACGATCGCGCCCGCCGCCTGCACCTTGCCGCCGCGAATCTTCTCCGCAACGTCAGGCTGAGCGGCGAGCGCCTCATCGATGGCAGTCAGGAGCGCCCTGTCGTCGGACACCACCGCGAGCCCGCGGGCGGACACGACTTCATCGGGAGTGCCCTCACCGGCGATGACCCCCTCGAAGACCTGGCGCGCGAGCTTGTCGTTGAGTGCCCCTGAGGCAATGAGTTCCTCGACGCGGCCGATGTCAGCCGGCGTCACCGAGAGCGAAGACACCTCCACGCCGGACTCGTTCGCGATGCGAGTGAACTCACCGGCCCACCACTTGCGGGCCGCATCGGGCGCGACGCCCTGCGCAACCGTCTGCTCGACCAGGGCGAGGACACCGGCATTGACCAGGGTCGCCATCTCGAAGTCCCCGATCCCCCACTGCTCAGCGAGACGTGCACGTCGCAGCGAAGGTTGCTCGGGAAGGCTCGCGCGCAACTCGTCGACCCACTCGGGATCGGGGGCGATGGGCACGAGATCGGGCTCGGGGAAGTATCGGTAGTCCTCGGCCTGCTCCTTGGAGCGACCCGGCGTCGTGACGCCGGTGTCCTCGTGGAAGTGACGAGTCTCCTGGACCACGCGCTCACCTGCAGACAGGACTCCCGCCTGGCGCTCGATCTCCGAGCGCACCGCACGCTCGACCGAGCGCAGGGAGTTGACATTCTTGGTCTCCGAGCGCGTGCCCCATTCATCTCCGGGCCGATTGAGGGAGACGTTGGCGTCGCAGCGCAGCGACCCCTCCTCCATCTTGACGTCGGAGACTCCAAGGCCGCGCATGATGTCGCGCAGTTCGGTCACATAGGCGCGGGCAACCTCAGGCGCGAGAGAGCCCGTCCCCGTGACGGGCTTGGTGACGATCTCGACCAGCGGGATGCCGGCGCGGTTGTAGTCGACGAGTGAGTAGTCGGCCCCGTGGATCCGGCCCGTGGCGCCGCCCGCGTGCGTGAGCTTGCCGGTGTCCTCTTCCAGATGCACCCGCTCGATACCGACGCGCACGACCATGGGGCCGTCGTCGGTGGTGACGGTGACGTCGAGGAAGCCATCGACGCACAGGGGCTCGTCGTACTGGCTGACCTGGTAGTCCTTGGGCATGTCGGGGTAGAAGTAGTTCTTGCGCGCCATGCGGCACCACTCGGCAATCGAGCAGTTGAGCGCCAAGCCGATGCGAATCGTGGACTCGATGGCCATGGCGTTCATCACCGGCATGGAACCGGGCAGGCCGAGGCATACCGGGCACACCTGAGTATTGGGCGGAGCACCGAAGGCGGTCGGGCAGCTGCAGAAGATCTTGGACTCGGTGCCGAGCTCGACGTGGACCTCCATGCCGATGACCGGCTCGAACTCCGTCACCGCGTCGTCGAAGGGAATGGGAGTGCTCACAGCGACGGCACCTCCTCGATGAGCAGATGCCCCCACCTATCGAGCAGCGCTCCCTCGAGTGCGCCGCCGACGAGGTAGAGGCGGTCATCGGCCATCGCGGGCGCCATCACCTGCAGACCCACGGGGAGCCCATCCTCGGGGGCAAGGCCGACGGGGAGGGACATGGCGCAGTTGCCGGCCATGTTGACCGGGATGGTCGCGACGTCGTTGAGGTACATCGCCAGCGGGTCGTCGACCTTCTCCCCCAGTCGGAACGCTGTCGTGGGCGCGGTCGGCGACACGAGCACGTCGCACTGCTCGAACGCGGCAGCGAAGTCGCGCTGGATCAGCGTGCGGACCTTCTGAGCCTGACCGTAATAGGCGTCGTAGTAGCCACTGGACAGGGCGTAGGTGCCGAGCATGATGCGTCGCTTGACCTCGGGGCCGAAGCCGGCCTCGCGCGTGAGCGCCATGACCTCCTCGACCGAATGCGCGTCGTCGTCGCCCACGCGCATGCCGTACCGCATGCCGTCGAAGCGCGCGAGATTGGATGAGCACTCGCTGGGCAGGATCAGGTAGTACGCACCGAGCGCGTACTCGAAGTGCGGGCACGAGACCTCGATCACCTCGGCGCCCAGGTGCTCGAGGATCTCGACCGCCTCACGGAAGCGCTGCTCGACCCCGGCCTGGTAGCCCTCGCCCGTGAGTTCGCGCACCAGCCCGATGCGCATGCCGCGCACATCGGCTCGCGCTGCCGCCGCCACCACATCGGGCATCGGGTCAGGGATCGAGGTCGAGTCGCGCGGGTCATGGCCTCCGATGGCGGCCTGGAGCATCGCCGCATCCATGACGGTGCGCGCGCAGGGGCCGGCCTGATCCAGGCTCGACGCCAGCGCCACGAGGCCATAGCGCGAGACTCCGCCATACGTCGGCTTCACTCCGACCGTACCCGTCACCGCAGCGGGCTGACGGATCGAGCCGCCGGTGTCGGTGCCGATCGCGATGGGCGCCTCGAACGCGGCCACCGCCGCAGCCGAGCCACCTCCCGAGCCTCCGGGGATGCGGTCGAGATCCCACGGATTATGCGTGGGCCCGTAGGCGGAGTGCTCGGTGGACGAGCCCATGGCGAACTCGTCCATATTGGTTTTGCCGAGGATGACGATGTCGGCGGCGCGCAGTCGCTCGACCACCGTCGCGTCGTACGGCGGACGCCAGCCCTCGAGGATGCGCGAACCACACGTGGTCGGTACGCCGCGCATGGCCAGGATGTCCTTGAGTGCGAGGGGTACGCCGGCGAGCGGGCCTAGTTGGTCGCCCCGCGCACGGCGCGCGTCGATGTCATCGGCGGCAGCGAGGGCATCGGCCGAATCGACGTAGAGGAAGGCATGCACTCGGTCGTCAACCTCGGCGATCCGATCGAGGTGCGCCTGCGTGACCTCGCGCGCGCTCACCTCGCCCTCGGCCATGGCTGACGCGAGCGTGGCGGCGCTCTGCCGGATGAGATCGCGCTCCAGCGGGGTGCTCACTCCTCCTCCTCGAGAATCCGAGGCACGCGGAAGCGCTCGTCCTCCACGGCGGGGGCCGCAGCGAGCGCGTCCTCCCGCGGCAGCCCGGGGCGGGCCTCATCGGGTCGGGTGACGTTGACGAGAGGCACGGGATGGGATGTCGGGGGGATGTCGTCGGCCGCGACCTCCGAGACGCGCGCGACCGCCTGCAGGATCACGTCAAGTTGCTCGGCGTAGTGGTCGAGTTCGTCCTCGGCGAGGTCGAGACGGGCGAGGCGAGCGAGGTGCGCGACCTCCTCACGACTGATCGCGGGCATGGATGCAGTCTAGGGAGTGCCCTTCCGGCCCGACGACGCCACCGCCCCTGACGCGCTAGCTCGGTGAAGCCACTGCCCGCGCAGCATCCGCACCGTCATCGAGCAGGACGCGGAAGCCGATCACGTCAAGGATGGGTACGCCCAGGGCCGCAGCCTTCTCGTACTTCGACGACGTCGACTCACCTGCGGACACCAGGAAGTCCGTCTTCTTGGACACGGATCCGGACACCTTGCCGCCGCGTTCCTGGACGGCTGCCGTGGCCTCGTCTCGCGTGAACCCCTCCAGTGACCCGGTGATGACGACCGTAATGCCGTCGAGCGATCCCGGACCCGCAGCCGCCTGGGCATCCTCCAGGCGCACGCCGGCCGCCCGCCACTTGTCGATGACCTCGCGGTGCCACGGCTCCGCGAACCATTCCTGCAGGGCTTCGGCAATCACCCCGCCCACGCCTTCGACGGCCTCCAACTGCTCGGGAGTCGCCGCCATGATGGCGTCGATGCTGCGGAAGTCCCGCGCGAGCGCCTGGGCGGCGGTCGGACCCACGTGGCGGATCGACAGCGCCACGAGTGCGCGCCACAGCGGGCGATCCTTGGCGGCCTGGAGTTGGGCGAGCATCCCCTTGGCGTTCTCGGTGAGCTGCGGGCCCTCCTCCCCCTTGCCCGGCTCACGGGTGAAGAACGGGCAGCGCAGCAGGTCATCGGCGGTGAGGGCGAACAGATCTCCCTCGTCGTGGACGAGCCCGCAGTCCAGCAGCGCTATCGCGGCCTTCCACCCCAGGCCCTCGATATCCATGGCCCCACGCGACGCCACGTGGAAGAGCCGCTCGCGCATCTGGGCCGGACACGAGCGAGTGTTGGGGCAGCGAATGTCGGCGTCGCCCTCCTTCTCGGGCGCGAGCGCCGTACCGCACTCGGGGCATGCCACCGGCATGACGAACTCGCGCTCGCTGCCGTCGCGCACCTCGATCACCGGACCAAGGACTTCGGGGATCACGTCGCCTGCCTTACGCAGGAAGACCATGTCTCCGATGAGCACGCCCTTGCGCTTGACCTCCTGGGCGTTGTGCAGCGTCGCCATCGAGACGGTCGAGCCGGCAACCTTCGCGGGCTCCATGACGGCGAAGGGAGTGACTCGGCCCGTGCGCCCGACGTTGACCTGGATATCGCGCAGTCGGGTGCGCACAACCTCGGGCGGGTACTTGTAGGCGATGGCCCAGCGGGGTGCTCGTGACGTGGCCCCCAGCCGATCCTGGATAGCCAGGTCATCGACCTTGATGACAACACCGTCGATCTCGTGCTCGACGTCGTGGCGATGCTCGCCGTAGTAGCCGATGTAGTCCTCGACGCCGGCGAGATCCGGCACGAGACGGACGCGATCACTGGTGGGCAGGCCCAGCCCGGCGAGGACGTCGTAGGCCTCGCTCAGGGTGGTGAAGTCGACCCCCTCGTGTGCACCGATCCCATGGACAACCAGTCGAAGGGAAGCGAGGCGACCGGTCGCAACTGCGAGTTCGCTCCGCAGGCGAGCCAGGCGGGCTTCCTCGCGATCGGTACCCCGCGATCGTGACTCGACCTCGGCCAGCTCGTCCTGCCGCCGATCGATCCGCTGCCGCAGGCTCCCCGCGGCCGCATTGCGCGGATTGGCGAACGGCGATCCGCCGGTAGCGAGCTGCTCGGCATTGATGCGCTCGAACTCAACCAGCGGGAAGTAGATCTCGCCCCGCACCTCGAGCAGCGCGGGAGGCCGCTTGCCCGTGAGCGCCGTGGGGATGCCGGGGATGAACGATGCGTTGTAGGTCACGTCCTCGCCGACACGACCGTCGCCACGTGTGGCCACGGTGCGCAGGCGTCCATCAACGTAGACGAGGTCGACAGCAAGGCCATCGACCTTGAGTTCGCACAGCAGTGCGGGTGACTCACCTGCGCCCTTCTCGACCCGGGCAGCCCAGGCCTGGACCTCCTCGATTGAGAAGGCATTGTCGAGGCTGTACATCCGCACGAGATGCTCGACGGGCTCGAACATCTCGGCGCGCGCACCGCCCACGGTTTGGGTCGGTGACTCTCCCGATGCCAGCTCGGGATGCTCGGTCTCCAAGGAGACGAGTTCTCGATAGAGCGCGTCGTATTCCTCGTCCGAAATGGTCGGGGCGTCATGCTGGTAGTACCGGTCGCGCGCGTCGTTGATCGAATCGACGAGTTCGCTCCATCGGGTGCGCGCTGCCTTCGGCACGCTCACGACTGCTCCTCCACGGGCGCATCATCGCGCACCAGCCGCCCGGCCACACTCAGAGCGGCGTAGACCAGCCGGACCCAGCCCGGGTCCGCACCCGCCAGGCCGCACGAGGGCGTCAGCGACACACACGCGTTGGCCATCTCGGCCGGGATCCCCCAGCGGGAGTACTGCTCGAGCGCACTGCCCGCGATCCGCTCGGCGAGCGCCTGGGCGCCCGGGACGGCGGCGGGGCGCGATGGCGCGTAGCCGAGGAGGACCAGCACGTCCGCCTCCACGGCCTCACCGAGTGGCTCCTCCTGGGCGCCGTCCAAGACGTGGGGATCCACCGACAGCATGAGCGCCCCGGCCCTGCGCAGCAGTCCGATAGGGGCGTGCGGATGGCAGCAGTGCACTCCCGGGAGA
This sequence comes from Candidatus Nanopelagicales bacterium, assembly GCA_049431945.1. Classification (GTDB taxonomy): domain Bacteria; phylum Actinomycetota; class Actinomycetes; order S36-B12; family S36-B12; genus Mxb001. Next base: position 6,014 of record JBMTDJ010000030.1, read on the forward strand.
GCGTCCGCACTCGCAACCGCGTCCATCACCCAGCCCAGATGCGACTGCGCGCGCGCGGGATCCACCGCGCGATAGGTCGCAAGGCCACTCGCGGTGGTCACTCCACCCGCGAGGACGGACGGGAGGGACGGCTCGTCGAGTTGAAGGACGACCTCGGCTGCGGGCAGCCGACGCTGGATCTCGTGGACATGTCGACGAGCCGCCTCGGCGAGGGCCTCCGCGATATCCCTGCACGCACCGTGATCGCGTACAGCCCTCTCGCCGCCCCGCGTCTCGATCGACGCAGCCAGCGTCCACGGGCCGGTGAGCTGAGCTTTGAGCGGTCCCCGGCGACCGGCGAGCGCCTGCTCGATACCGTCGAGATCCTCAGCGAGCCACGAACGTGCACGCGCCATAACGCGACCAGGGGCGTCAGCGAACCGCCACCCCACAGGCGTGGTCTCCACGGCGAGGTCCGGCGCGACCTGGGCAAGCAGGGACATCGTGCGTCCGACCATGTCAGCCCCCGGACCGCGCGCGGGAAGCTCGGGCACGTGCGGGAACTGCGGCAACTCCCCCGCAATCGCGCGTGACCACTCATGCGAGTCGGTGCCAGGCAGGCTGCCGATGCCGGTCGCCGCGGCGGGCGCGACCGCGATCATCGGCGCACGATCGTGGCGGAGCCCACGACTCGTGTGCCGTCGTACATGGCCATGGCCTGTCCCGGGGCGACTCCACGAGCGGGCGAATCGAGGTGTGCGGTCACGCCGTCATCGATATCGAGCTGCGCAGGCATCGCCTCTCCGTGAGCCCGAATCTGCACCCAGGCACGGGTGCCCGACCCCGGAGCCGGACCGCACCAGATGGGGTCACGAGCCTCGATGACCGTGGCCGCGAGCAGATCCTCCGCGCCGACCCACACCCGACGCTCGACCGGGTCGATGTCCACGACGTACCTCCTCGCGCCCGAGGCGGCCGGCTCGCGAAGGTCAAGCCCGCGACGCTGACCGATCGTGTAGGCGAAGGCCCCGGTGTGCTGGCCGAGGACCTCGCCCGTCGCCGCGTCGACGATCTCGCCGGGCTGGTCGCCGAGCCTCTCGCGGAGCCAGCCGCTGGTGTCGCCATCGGGAATGAAGCAGATGTCGTGGCTGTCGGGCTTGTCGGCCACGCGCAGTCCCCGTTCGGCAGCTTCTGCGCGCACCTGAGACTTGAGGCTGTCGCCGAGGGGCAGCAGGGTTGCCGCAATCTGGTCCTGGGTCAACACCGACAGGACGTACGACTGGTCCTTCGTGGGGTCCACGGCGCGGTGCAGTTCCGACCCATCGGCACCGGGGACGATCCTCGCGTAGTGCCCCGTGCACACGGCGTCGTAGTCGAGGGCGAGCGCACGGTCGAGGACCGCCGCGAACTTGATCGTCTCATTGCAGCGCAGGCACGGGTTGGGAGTCAGTCCGTCTCGGTATGCCTCGACGAAGTCCTCGATGACATCGCGGGCGAAATCCTCGGAGAGATCCCAGACGTAGTACGGGATGTCGAGCACGTCGGCGACCCGGCGGGCGTCCTGGGAATCGGCGATCGAGCAGCAGCCCTTGGACGTCCCGGTGGTAGACCTGCTGCGACTGAGGGCGAGGTGGACACCGACGACCTCATGTCCGGCATCGACGGCCCGCGCGGCGGCGACCGCGGAGTCGACCCCTCCCGACAGGGCAGCGATGACGCGCATGTCAGCGGGTCCGACGCACGCGAGGCGAGGAGGCGCGCGACGCACGATCGAGCACTCCCGGCAAGACCTCGACGACGCGATCGATGTCCGCTTGCGTGCTGGTCCGGCCGAGCGAGAAGCGCAGGGAGCCACGAGCGACCGCCGGCGCGACGCCCATGGCCTCGAGGACATGCGAGGGCTCGGGCACTCCCGCGGTGCATGCCGAACCGGTCGAGCACTCGACGCCGGCGGCGTCGAGGAGCATGAGGAGGGTGTCTCCCTCGCAGCCGGGGAAGGACACGTGCACATTGCCGGGGAGACGCTCGGATACGTGACCGTTGACGACCGCCGTGGGCGCGACCTGCAGGATGGCGCTGATGAGCTCGTCGCGCAGGGCGGAAATCTCCTCCGCGTGAAGCGCCTGATGATCCACCGCATGGCGTACGGCGACCGCGAGCGCGGCGATGCCCGGCGCATCGAAGGTCCCCGAGCGCACATCGCGCTCCTGACCGCCGCCGTGCGTCACGGGGACGATCCGGGCATCACGACGGAGGACGAGAGCGCCGGTGCCGACGGGAGCGCCGATCTTGTGCCCGCTGAGCGCGAGCGATGTGATGCCGGGAAGGGAGCCATCGACGCGCAGTTGTCCGAGCGCCTGGACCGCATCCGTGTGGAAGGGCACGCCGGCTTCCTCGCATGCGCGCGCGATCTCGGCGATTGGCTGGACAGTGCCGACCTCGTTGTTGGCCCACATGACGGTGCACAGCGCCACGTCATCGGAGAGACGGGCACGCACGGTCTCGGGGTCCACCCGGCCGAATTCGTCGACAGTCAGCCAGTCGACCTTGCAGCCCTGATCTCCGAGCCAGGAAACCGGATCCAGGACCGCGTGGTGCTCGATGGCCGAGCACAGGATGCGTCCGCGATCAGGCTGGGCCCACACGAGCCCCTTCACGGCGAGGTTGTCCGCCTCGGTGCCGCCGGAGGTGAAGATGACCTCGCTCGGCCGGACGTGGAGATCGTCGGCGATCGCCTCGCGCGATTCCTCGACGACGCGTCTCGCGGCGCGCCCGGCCGAGTGCAGCGACGAGGGGTTGCCGACGCGCGATGCCGCCTGCGCCCACGCGTCCACGGCCTCGGGCAGGAGGGTCGTCGTCGCCGCGTGATCGAGGTACGCGCGATCTGGCTGCACGGGGGGAGCCTACCCGTCGAGCGTGATCAGCCCTTGCGCTTGCCGATCTCCTCGGTGAGCTGGGGTACGACGGTGAAGAGGTCACCCACCACACCGAAGTCGGCCAACTCGAAGATCGGGGCCTCGGGGTCCTTGTTGACAACCACGATCGTCTTGGACGTCTGCATACCGGCGCGGTGCTGGATCGCGCCGCTGATGCCGTTGGCGATGTAGAGCTGTGGCGAGACTGTCTTGCCGGTCTGTCCCACCTGGAACTGATGGGGGTACCAGCCCGCGTCGGTCGCCGCGCGCGAGGCACCGACCGCGGCACCGAGTGTATCCGCGAGAGCCTCGACGACACCGAAACCTTCCGCGCCACCGACACCGCGACCACCGGAGACGACGATCGCGGCCTCACTGAGTTCGGGGCGGCCGCCCTTGCTGGCGACGGTGCGCCCGGTGACCCGCGCGGACTTCGCCGCATCCGAAACCTCGACGGTGACGTCGACGCGGGTGGCCGACCCGCTGGCGGGCTCGGGGGCGACCGAGTTAGGCCGCACCGTGATGATGGGTGTCCCCGTCGACACCCTCGATGTGACGATCGTGGAGCCACCGAAGACGCTCTGCGTGGCGCTGAAGTCCGCAGCGACGCCGACGGCGTCGGTGATGACTCCTGAGTCGGCCTTGATGGCCAGCCGGCCGGCGATCTCCTTGCCCTCGGCAGACGAGGGGATGAGGACCGCGGCGGCCCCAGACTCAGCGAGGACCTTGGCGAGTGCCTCGGCCTTGGGAGCCACGAGGAAGTCATCGAGGTCCGAGGACTCGACGACGTAGACCTTGTCGGCGCCGTACTCACCCAGGGCGGCGACGCTCTCGGCGGACGCGCCCTTGCCGAGCCATACGGCAGCCGGCGTCCCGAGGCTGCGCGCCAAGGTGAGCAGCTCGAGGGTGACCTTCTTGACAGCGCCGTCGGCATGCTCGACGAGCACGAGGATCTCTGACATCTCCCGGGCCTCCTAGATGAACTTCTGCTCGGACAGGTACTCGGCGATGCGCGCGCCGCCCGCGCCGTCATCAGTGACGATCGTGCCGGCGGCCTTCGGCGGCCGCGCCGCGAACTCGGCGACAACACTCCACGCCGCGCCCAGGCCGACCGCGGCGGGGTCGAGGCCGATGTCGGCGACGGTGAGCGTCTCGACAGGCTTCTTCTTGGCCGCCATGATCCCCTTGAACGACGGGTAGCGCGGCTCATTGATCTTCTCGACGACGGACACCACGGCCGGCAGAGCGGCTTCGACCGTGTCGAAGCCGTAGTCGGTGAGTCGCTCGATGCGGACGTTGCCGCCGTCGACCTCGACCTTCTGGGCGAAGGTGACCTGCGGCAGCCCAAGGCGCTCGGCGACCATCGCGGGGACCACGCTCATGCGAGCATCGGTCGACTCCGAGCCGAAGACGATGAGATCGAAGCCCCGTCCCTCGAGGACCTTGGCGAGCGCGGCGGAGGTCGCGATGGCATCCGAACCGTGCAGAGCGTCGTCGACGAGGTGGATGCCGGCGTCCGCACCCATGCTCAGGGCCTTGCGGATCGTCTCGCCTGCGCGTTCGGGTCCCATCGAGATCACGACGACTTCGCCACCGGACGCCTCGGCAATCCGCAGGCACTCCTCGACCGCGTACTCATCGAGCTCGTTGAGCACGCCCTCGGCCGACTCACGGTCCAAGGTCGAATCCGCGGCCTGGAGCTTCTTCTCGGCCCATGTGTCGGGCACTTGCTTGACGCAGACGGCGATCTTCACGATCACTCCTCATCTCGACATCTCGACGAACCTGATCTGCAGGTCCCCGCCATGTTACTCGCCAGTATTCATCCTCGCCCGTCGGCCGGACCAGCCCGGGTAGCCGGTCAACCCAGGGATCGCATAGGGCACCCTGGGGCGGTGGAGAATCCGGGCAGCGCTCTGCCGGCCACCGGCGAGCGGACCGTGCCCGGCCTGGCGCTCGAGGAGTACTGGTTCGCCCGCCACGAGGCGGCGTACCGCTGGATCGCCGGCCGTGTGCGTGGATTGCGCCTGGTGGTGGACGCGGGAGCAGGCGAGGGCTACGGCGCCGCCATGCTCGGCCCGGCCCTGGCGTTGGAGTACGACGGCGACGTCTGCCGTCACATCCGGACGAGGTATCCACACCTCGCGGTCGTCCGGGCCAATCTCGCGTCGATGCCGCTGCGCACGCAGAGCGTCGATGCCATCGCGTGCTGCCAGGTGGTGGAGCACCTGTGGGACCTCGCCGGATTCCTGGGCGACTGCCGTCGAGCACTGCGCCCCGGAGGCGAACTCATCGTCACAACGCCGCAGCGAATCACGTTCTCCCCCGGTCTGGGCCGGCGGGAGAAGCCGGTCAACCCCTTCCACGTGGAGGAGTTCGACGGGGAGCAACTGCATGATCTGCTCGTCGCCGCGGGCTTCGATGACGTCGACATGCGCGGCATCCACCATGGATCGCGGATTGCCGGTTGGGAGGCATCGCGCGGCTCGCTCGTTGCCGCCCAGGTCGAGGCGGCGACCGCCGGCACCTGGCCCGATGACGTGCGCTCGTTCGTCGCGACCGTGACGGCAGAGGACTTCGATGTCGATCAGGCCGCGATGGCGCCGGACTCGCATCGAATAGCCAATGCCCAGGATCTCCTCGCGATCGCGACGGCTGCCTGATGCCGTCGCACATCGGGCGCTTCGCCATCGTGCTGCACACCCATCTGCCCTGGGTTGCGCACCACGGCGCCTGGCCGGTCGGCGAGGAATGGCTGCACCAGGCCTGGGCGACGTCCTACCAGCCGCTCTTCGCCATGCTCCGCCGTCGCGCCGAAGCCGGCCACCGCAGCGACATCACCCTTGGCGTCACGCCGATCGTCGCCGCGCAATGGGATGCCCCCTGCATGATCTCCGCGCAGCACACCTGGCTCGGCTACTGGCAGACGCGTGCCGCTGGCATGGCCGGGGCCCGCGAGACGGAGCGTCAGCGCGCGGGACACCGAGAGTACGCCGCGGCCTCGCTCGCCCTGGCTGACTTCGAGGAGAACTGGTGCGCCGGCGGCTCAGCGGCGTTGCGCCCCCTTGTCGATGTCGGCGTGGTCGAGTTGCTCGGCGGTCCGCTCACGCACACCTTCACACCTCTCATTCCCGAGCGGCTAGCGCGCGCGACCTTGAGCGAGGGGCTCATCGACTCGGTGCGTCGTATCGGCGCGCGACCGACCGGGGTGTGGACCCCTGAGTGCGCGTGGGAGCCCGGCATGGAGGCGATGCTGTCGGGTGCCGGAGTCTCGCATGTGGTCCTCGATGGCCCGAGCCTGCTGGGCGCCGGTGCGACGACGAGCTCCGCGTGGCTCCTCGGCGACAGCGATGTGCGGGTACTCGGCCGGGACCTCGAGGTCACCTACCGAGTGTGGTCCCCGCGACGGGGATACCCCGGCAATCGCTGGTACCGCGACTTCCACACCTTCGATCACGAGTGGGGGTTCCGCGCCGCCCGCGTCACGGGTCAGAACGTCGTGCCGCAGGACAAGGCGCCGTACGACCCCGACGCTGCTCGCGCACGCGTGGAGCGCGATGCCCATGACTTCGTCGACGTCGTACGCGATCGACTCCTGGCGCTCAAGGCGGATCAGAGCGATGGGGCCCACGTCGTCACCGCATTCGATACCGAACTCTTCGGCCACTGGTGGCACGAGGGCCCGCTCTGGCTCGAGCGCGTACTCGAACTCCTGCCGCAGGCCGGCGTCCAGGTCGTCACGCTCGGGCAACTCGTCGACTCTCCCGTTGGCCGCGTGCACCCCGGAGTGAGTTCGTGGGGACTGGGCAAGGACTGGCACATCTGGACCGGACCGCAGGACATCGCTGATCGCCAGGGCTCACTGACCAAAGAAGCCCTGGTGACCCTCGACACCACTCACCCACGACGTGTTCGATCGCGCGTGCACGACCAACTGGTGCGCGAACTGCTGCTGGCGCTGTCCAGCGACTGGGCCTTCATGGTCAGCCACGACACCGCCGCGGGGTACGCCCGAGACCGCTTCGAGGGGCACGCTCGGGCTGTCACGGGACTCGTCCATGCGCTTCGCGAGGGGCGCAAAGACGACGCCGAGCGACTGTCCATCTCGGACGCCGAGGGCGATCACCCCTTCGGCTCACTCGATGCGCGTGCCTTCATGGGCGCGTAGCGGGCCTATGCTCGCCCGATGCGCGTGGTGCACGTGGCGTGGGAGTACCCCCCGCTGATCTACGGTGGACTCGGGCGACATGTCGATGCGCTGACGCGCGCTCAGGCCGATCGCGGTGACGACGTCATCGTCCTCACCCAGTCGCAGGACGACCACCTCACGCAGGACACGGTTCACGGCGTACGCGTGATCCGTGCCCCCCACGACCCGCCGCGCGTTCCGTTCAGCGAGGACACGCTCCTCGCTTGGGTCCTGGGCATGCAGACAGGGATGCTGCGCTGTGCCGGCCTTATCGGCGCGGCCGATGTCGTGCATGCCCATGACTGGGTCACCGCCCACGCGGCAATCGGTCTGAGGGATGCACTGTCCGCGCGCGCGCTCGTCGCGACGATTCATGCGACCGAGGCCGGTCGCCACCAAGGATGGCTCCCGAACCCCCTCTCCGATGCGATCCACTCGGTCGAGCACTGGCTCGCTCATGAGGCTCAGCGCATCATCGTGTGCTCCCAGCACATGCGGGCAGAGACCGCAGCGCTGTTCGAGATTCCCCCGGAGCGCATCAGCGTGATCACCAACGGCATCGAGTTGCAGAGGTGGCGTGCATCGGCTCCGCGCACGTCCAGGCTTCGCGACGAGTATGCCCCGCACGGACCGCTCGTCGTATTCGTCGGCAGGCTCGAGTGGGAGAAGGGTGCGCACACCCTCATCGACGCGCTCCCCCGGCTACGACGCCGCAATCCCGGGCTTCGCGCCGTCTTCGCCGGTCGCGGAGGGCACGAATCCCGACTTGTCGACCAGGTGCGCGAGCGGCGCCTGGGCGCGTCAGTGGAATTCGCGGGCTGGCTTCCCGAGGGCGACCTCCACGCGTTGATCGCCGCAGCCGATGTGCTCGTCGTGCCGAGCGTCTACGAGCCCTTCGGCATGGTCGCCATCGAGGGCGCGGCCCTGAGTACGCCACTCGTCGTCTCCCGCACCGGCGGACTGGCGGAGTTCGTCGAGGACGGCGTCACGGGGCGGACGTTCGCACCCGGGGACTCCGCAGACCTGGCGGCTGCGGTGACGTCCGCCCTTGAGGACCGGGCCGGGTCAGCACGGATGGCGCGCGCTGCGCGAACGCGACTACGCGACTTCTACGGCTGGTCGCGTATCGCCGAGGACACCGATGCCGCCTACACAGAGGCCGCACGCGCACCCCGGGTCACGACAGCGCCATCACCGCGGCTCCCAGACAGATCAACCAACCTCCTGCGTCCCTGACGGAGCCGCGTTGGCGTTGATATCCGACGCCACCGCCGTCTTGCGCGCGATGTCTGCCAGCGCCTCGCGCCTGGCCACCTGGGCGTCGTACACCTCGCGCCGATCCTTGAGCACCTTGGCGGGAGCGCCTCCCGCGATGGCGTAGTCAGGGATGCGCCCGCGCACGACGGCGTGGGCAGCGATGACGCACCCGCGACCGATCGACGCGCCGCGCAGGACGGACGCCTTGGCTCCTATCCACACGTCCGGCCCGATCCGCACCGGGGACTTCACGATCCCTTGATCCTTGATGGGGACATGAACATCATCGGTCACGTGATCGAAGTCGCAGATGTAGACCCAGTCCGCAACGATGGTTCCCTCGCCGAACTCCACGTCGAGGAAGCAGTTGACAGTGTTGTCCCGACCGAAGACACACTTGTCGCCGACACGCATCGTGCCCTCGTGACACCTCAGCCGGTTCTCGTCGCCGATGTGCACCCAGCGGCCGAGGATCAGGCGCCCATAGCCGCGACGTGCGTAGACGTGGACGCGACGGCCAAGGAAGACGAACCCCTCGGTGACGATGTGGGGGTGGCGCAGGCGAAAGACGAGGAAGCGCCAGTAGCGCACGAGGTACCACCACGACCACGCCCGATGGCGCACGACCCAGCGCAGCGAGGCGACGGTGAAGAACCGTGCCTGGCGCGGATCACGATCGCGGCTCAGGGCCGCACTCCCGTGACGCTCACGTTGTAGAAGAATTCGTCGGGGACGATCCGCGACAGTGCGGAACGATCGAGGGCATCCAGAGCCATCCACGTGCGGTAGGCGAACATGGCCCAATTCCATCCCAGCGACCCCGGCTTCACCGCAGCCTCAAGGGTGCGCACGGGCCAGCCGAACCATGATGCAGTGAGCTCTTCGGTCACGGTATGGACATCGATCGCTCCGGCGCGCATGGCCGTGCGGGCCAGGACATCGGGGTCAAAGGTGTGCAGGTCCACGACCGCTTCCAGTCTCGCCTCCTCGGAGGATTGCGCCAACTCCTCGGGCGTGCGCCCAAAGCGGTCGCGCAGGAAGGGAAGCCGCGTTGCCCGCCCGGTCGCCCACCAGGTGAGCGCAGAAAGGCGTCGGGCCACGAGGTCGCCCTTGGCCGTGGGCTCACCGCAAAAGACGAATCTCCCACCCGGGCGGAGCACACGCAGGATCTCGCGGAAGGCCAGGTCGAGGTCGGGGATGTGATGGAGCACCGCATGACCGATGACAAGGTCGAATTCGCCGTCCGCGAAAGGCAGCGCCTCGGCATCAGCCGCCTGGCCCGAGACGTCGAGGCCGAGGGCCTGGCCATTGCGCACAGCGACGTCGACCATGCCCTGACTGATGTCGGTGACGACCGCGCTGCGCGCGAGTCCCGCCTGCATGAGATTGAGCGTGAAGAAACCGGTGCCCGCACCGATCTCGAGCATGCGCTCAGCCGGCCAGCCGTCGTCTCCGGCTGCGTGCACGTAGCGGTCCCGTGCGTAGGAGATGCAGCGGTCGTCGTAGGAGATGCTCCACTTCTCGTCGTACGTCGACGCCTCCCAGTCGTGGTAGACGATGTTGGCGACCTTGGGGTCCGCCCAGGCCTCGCGCATGCGCGCCTCGTCGATGCTCATGAGCCCGTGAACTCCGCCTTGCCCGGACCGTTGTCGATGAAGGAACGCATCCCGATCTCGCGATCGCGTGTGCCGAACAGGCTCGCGAAGTGAACGCGCTCGATCTCGAGGCCGTCGTCGAGGTCGGTCTCCATCCCCCGCGCAATGGCCGACTTGGCTGCCTGCATCGCCAGTCGCGGTCCACGCGCAAGTTGTCGAGCCCAGGCGACCGCCTCGTCGTACACGGACTCGGGTGCGACAACACGGTCGACCAATCCCATGGCGAGCGCCTCATCGGCACCGACGAAGCGGCCGCTGAGGATGAGGTCCTTGGCCCGCGACAATCCGACGAGCCGCGGCAGACGCTGCGTGCCCCCGGCTCCGGGGATGATCCCGAGGAGGATCTCGGGCTGTCCGAGCTTGGCGTTGTCACCCGCCACCCGGAAGTCGCAGCACATCGCCAGCTCGCAGCCACCGCCCAGAGCGAATCCCGTCACCGCCGCGATGGTCGGCTGCGGAATCCGCTCGATCGCGGTGAAGGCGTCCTGCAGCGCTCGCGTGCGCTCGAGGGCCTCGGAGAGGGACCAGTCGGCCATCTCCTTCACATCTGCCCCTGCCGCGAAGACCTTGGGGCCGCCATACACGATCACTGCCGCGACGTCACGGCGCACGGCGACCTCGCGGGCCGCATCTCGAAGCCCCTCTTGGAGCCGGATCGACAGAGCATTCATCGGCGGCCGCTCGAAGCGGATCGTCGCGATCGACTCGGTGACCTCGATCGTCACCTCACCTGCCATGTCGCACCTCCATGAGCGCGTGCTGCCCGCCCGCGTCGTTGCAGCCTAGTAGCGTGGCCCAGGCTCGCTAGTGGCGAGCCCGGAGGACGGACGAGGGGTGTATGGAGCCGACGATCGATGGGCCCGGCGCATGGGATCCACTCGGCCTGACCCTGGACGCCACCGGCGCGAGCGTGGCCCTCTGGGCTCCTGGCGCGACAGCCGTGGACCTGTGCCTGTTCGACGACGCCGGGGCCGAACAGCGGATCCGGCTTCCGGAGCAGACGTTCGGCGTCTTCCACGGCCACGTGGCGGCAGTGGCGCCCGGCGCGCGCTATGGCTTCCGCGTCGATGGCCCCTGGGACCCGGCGCACGGCGCGCGATGGAACCCCGCCAAGCTGCTCATGGATCCCTACGCACGCGCGCTCGACGGCGAGTTCCGACTCGATCCCGCGGTCTTCGCCCACGAGGGCAGTGACGACCTCACGCGCAATGACGCCGACTCCGCGCCGTTCGTCCCGCGCAGTATCGCCGTCGCGACGTCATTCGACTGGTACGACGACCGCGCCCCGCAGACCCCGTGGACCGACACGGTCATCTACGAGACGCACGTGCGGGGCATCTCCATGCAGCATCCCGACGTACCCGAGGCCCTGCGCGGGACCTACGCCGGCCTCGCGCATCCCGCCGTGGTCAATCACCTTCTCGACCTCGGCATCACGGCCGTGGAGCTCCTCCCCATCCACCACTTCGTCGACGAAACGCATCTGCTCGAGCTCGGCCTCACCAACTACTGGGGCTACAACACTCTTGGTTTCTTCGCGCCGCATGGGGCTTACTCGGCGAGCGGCAGCCGAGGAGAGCAGGTGCGTGAGTTCAAGGAGATGGTCCGCACGCTGCATTCAGTGGGCCTTGAGGTCATCCTCGACGTCGTCTACAACCACACGGCGGAGGGCAATGAACTCGGCCCCACGCTGTCTTTCCGCGGGATCTGCAACCCCGGCTACTACCGTCTGAGCGACGGTCGCCACTACATGGACTACACCGGCTGCGGCAACACGCTCAATGTGTCCAACCCACACGTCCTGCAGATGGTCATGGACTCCCTTCGCTACTGGGTCACCGAGATGCATGTCGATGGCTTCCGCTTCGACCTCGCCTCGGCCCTCGCGCGGTCCTTCCACGATGTGGACATGCTCGGCACCTTCATGACCACCATTCAGCAGGACCCCATCCTGCGACGCGTCAAGCTCATCGCCGAGCCCTGGGATGTCGGTCCTGGCGGCTATCAGGTCGGCGAGTTCCCGACCCTGTGGGCGGAGTGGAATGGTCGCTACCGCGACAACCTCCGCGACTTCTGGCGCGGCGCATCCGGGGTCGGAGAGCTCGGCTGGCGCCTGTCCGGGTCCGCGGATCTCTATGCCGGCGAGGGGCGCCGCCCCTACTCATCCGTCAACTTCGTCACCGCGCACGACGGCTTCCCCATGCGAGACCTGACGACGTACGAGCACAAGCACAACGAGGCCAACCTCGAGGACAACCGTGACGGTACCGACGACAATCGGTCCGCGAACTACGGCGTCGAAGGCGAGACCGACGATACGAACATCAACGGAATCCGCCATCGGCAGATCCGCAACATGATGGCCACCCTCGTGCTGTCGACCGGCGTTCCCATGATCCTGGGCGGCGACGAATTCGGACGCACGCAGGGAGGCAACAACAACGCCTACTGCCAGGACAACCCGATCTCGTGGTACGACTGGGAACTCCAGCCTTGGCAATCCGAACTTCTCGACTTCACCAAGGCCGTCATCGCACTACGTCGCGAGCACCGGGTATTCCGCCAGCGCTACTTCTTCGACGGTCGTCCCCACCATGAGGGGGGCGCGCCCGATCTGGGCTGGGTCGGCCCCGACGGCCAGCCGTTCACGAATGACGAGTGGAACACACCGTGGACCAAGACGCTCGGGATGTACCTCTCAGGCGAGCTCCACCAGGTGCCCGGGGAGCCATTACCTCCTACGGATGACTCGTTCCTCTTCATCGTCCACGCATCCGACGACGAACTCGACTTCACCTTGCCCGGCGAGCCGTTCGGGGCCTCGTACGACGTGGCCTTCGACACCGGCTCGTTGCGGCCGCCCGGCCCCATCCCGGCCGGGACCGCCCTGCGACTGACGCCGCGCTCGTCGGTGCTGCTCCGCGTCGCGTCGTAGTCTCCGCCCGTTCGAGCAGCAGGGGGTCGCGCCGCTCAGCGCTGAGGTGCCTCCGACGGCGCAGGGAGCGGGGCGGGCGCAGCCAGCAGCCCGAGTTCCACCGGGGAGACCATGCCGTCGTGACGAGGCAGGACCCGCACCGTGTACCCGAAGGGACCGGTGCGCTCGAGGGTGACGTCCCCAGCGAAGAGCCAGCGGCTCCCGTCGTATCCCTCCTGCGCGACGAGGTCGGCATACCCGGGGGCGACCAGGCGATCGTCGCCGTCGACGCGGCCGTACGCGACCTGGACGACCACGTCATCAGGAGTGAGATCCCCCAGCCGGACATGGGCCCGCAGGTGCAGACGCGCTCCAAGGGACGGCGCATCCCCCACTCCCGATGCCTCGACGTGCTCGACCGCCACGCCCTGCCATGCGGAGGCGACACGCGCCTTCCATGCCGCGAGCTCACGCGCGAGCGTGTAGTCGTCCGCCGCGGCTAGGCGCGACGATGTCGCCGCCGGCGAGTACAGCCGCGTGACGTACTCGCTGACCATGCGACTGGCGAGGACCTTGGGCCCGAGGGTCATGAGTGTGTGACGCACGCGCTCGATCCATCGGTGCGGCAGCCCATCGTCACCGCGCTGGTAGAACGTCGGCGCCACCTCGCGCTCGATGAGGTCGTAGAGCGCCGCGGCCTCGATGTCATCACGCCGGTCGGGATCGTCGATACCGTCAGCCGACGGGATGGCCCAGCCGTTCTCGCCGTCGTACCACTCGTCCCACCAGCCGTCGAGGATCGACAGGTTCAGTGCGCCATTGAGTGCCGCCTTCATCCCCGACGTACCGCTCGCCTCGAGCGGGCGAATCGGATTATTGAGCCACACGTCGCAGCCGGGATACAGGGTCGTCGCCATGCCGATGTCGTAGTCGGGAAGGAAGACGATGCGATGGCGCACGTCGGGATCGTCGGCGAAGCGCACGAGCTCCTGAATCAGGCGCTTGCCGCCGTCGTCGGCAGGGTGCGCCTTGCCGGCCACGACCAATTGCACCGGTCGCTCGGGGTCCAGCAGGAGCTCGCGCAGGCGATCAGGGTCGCGGAGCATGAGCGTGAGGCGCTTATAGGACGGCACGCGCCGGGCGAAGCCGATCGTGAGAATGTCGGGGTCGAGGACGCCGTCGATCCAGCCAAGCTCGGCATCGCTAGCGCCCCTGGCGCGCCACGACGCCCTCAGGCGGGCACGGGCATCGCTCACCAGGTGCTCGCGCAGGATGCGCTTGACCGGCCAGATCGCTTCATCGGGAATGCGTCCGATCGCCTCCCAGCCCCGTCCCTCTTCGACGAGTTCGGGCCCGATCTCGCGCGCAGCGAGGTCGCGCACTTCGCGCGCCACCCAGGTGGGGGCGTGCACGCCATTGGTAATCGAGGTGATGAGCACCTCATCGGGGTCGAAGCCCGGCCACAGGCCGGCGAACATCCCTCGGCTCACTGCTCCATGGAGCAAGCTCACGCCGTTGGCGCGCTGCGACAGGCGAAGTCCCATGACGGCCATGTTGAACACGTCGGGATCGCCATCGTCAAAGGACTCTGTGCCGAGCTCAAGGATGCGATCGACCGGCATGCCCGGCTCGGCGTTGTCCCCGCCGAAGAAGCGCTCGATGAGCTCACGCGGGAAGCGATCGATGCCTGCCGGCACCGGGGTGTGCGTCGTGAACACCGTGCCCGCGCGCACAGCCTCCAGGGCCGCATCGAAGTCGAGGCCGGCGCCATGGACGAGCTCGCGCATGCGCTCCAAGCCCAGGAATCCAGCATGACCCTCGTTGGAGTGGAACACCTCTGGAGCCGGGTGCCCGGTGATTTCGCAATACTTGCGTACCGCGCGCACCCCACCGATGCCGAGGAGCACCTCCTGCGCCAACCGGTGCTCCCCGCCCCCGCCATAGAGCCGGTCGGTGACATCCCGATCCGCAGGATCGTTGTCCTCGATATCGGAATCGAGCAGCAGGAGCGGCACCCGGCCGACATGCGCCACCCAGATCCGAGCGCGGAGTACTCGACCTCCAGGGAAGCCGATGGAGATGTGCACCGGCGCGCCGGACACATCGCGAAGGAGTGAGACTGGCTGCCCGTCCGGATCGACGACGGGGTACGACTCCAGCTGCCATGCATCAGCCGAGAGCGACTGGTGGAAGTAGCCCGACCGATAGAACAGTCCGACACCGATGATCGGTACGCCGAGATCGGATGCCGCCTTGAGATGATCGCCGGCCAGGATGCCCAGGCCGCCGGAGTATTGCGGGAGGGCTGCGGCGATGCCGTACTCCGGCGAGAAGTACGCGATCGCGGCCGGGCGCTCCTCCGCCTGCCGCTGGAACCACGCGTCACGATGAAGGTACGTGCGCAGGTCGTCGCGGGTGCGGCGTACCCAGTCGACGTACCCCGGATCATTCGCCAGCTCCTGGAGCCGCTCGCGGGACACCTCTCCCAGAAGTCCCACGGGATCATCACCGACGCGGTCCCACAACTCAGGGTCGATGGCACGGAAGACGTCGCGCGTCTCGGGGTGCCACGCCCATCTCAGGTTGTCGGCGAGTTCCTCGAGCGGTTCGAGCTCGGCGGGCACGACGGTGCGGACAGTGAACCTGCGAATGGCCTTCACGGCGGTCACGCTAGCGGGTGCTCAATGACGTGACCGTGGGGCCGCGCACCTTACGGCGAGGATCGGAAAATGCGTCCCGCGGCTGCAAATCCGCGCTCCGATTGCAGATGATTTCGGAGCATTCCCACCCGCCGATCGACGCCGTGAGAACCCCTCATCAGAGTGCGCGACCCTCCTCCGTCCCCCTCCCAGCCCACTACCCTGGCTCCATGCCCAAGCGCCCGGCCCCTCCCGTCCCGGTCTTCTCCGCTGCCCCGGGAGCCCCGCGGAAGGCGGCCAAGCGGGTGCCGGCCACGCCGAAGGCCCCCGCCAAGAAGGCTCCGGAGAAGAAGGTTCCGGCGAAGAAGGCTCCGGCGAAGAAGGCTCCGACGAAGAAGGCCGCCGCCAAGAAGGCCCCCGCGGTGAGCGCAACCCCGAAGAAGGCGGCCTCT
>JBMTDJ010000031.1:0-21912 GCA_049431945.1 Candidatus Nanopelagicales bacterium
GAGCCCCGCTACAGCGGGGTGACATAGGCGCCGGAAATCCCGCCGTCCACGAGGAAATTCGACGCGGTGATGAACGACGAGTCGTCGCTGGCAAGGAACGCCACCGCAGCGGCGATCTCCTCGGGCTCGCCGAAGCGGCCGAACGGAATGTGGACGTACCGGCGAGCGGCGCGCTCCGGATCCTTGGCGAAGAGCTCCATGAGCAGAGGGGTCTTCACCGGTCCGGGCGAGATCGCATTGACACGCACGCCCTGACGCGCGAACTGGACGCCAAGCTCGCGCGACATGGAGAGCACGCCACCTTTGGACGCGGTGTAGGAGATCTGAGATGTCGCGGCACCCATGGTGGCGACGAAGGATGCGACGTTGATGATCGAGCCCCGCCCCTGCTCGAGCATGTACGGCAGCGCCGCCTTGCAGCCGAGGTAGACCGACGTGAGGTTGACATCCTGGACGCGCTTCCACGCCTCGAGTCCGGTGTCAAGGATCGAGTCATCGTCGGGAGGCGAGATACCGGCATTGTGAAAGGCGACGTCGATCGACCCGTAGGTATCGACGGCGACCTTGTACATCCGGTCGTTGTCCTCGGGCGAGGTCACGTTGACCTGGACGAAGGTGCCTCCGACCTCGGCCGCAGCGGCCTCGCCCGCGGCCTCGTCCATGTCCGCGATGACGACGTTGGCGCCTTCGCTCGCGAGGCGCTTGGCGGAGGCGAGGCCGATGCCACTCGCTCCCCCGGTGATGAGGGCGGTGCGGCCCACGAGGCGACGGCAGACGACGTCGGACATGACGGTCCCTTCTGATCAGTCGGTGGCGATGAAGACGTTCTTGGTCTCGGTGAACGCCTCGGGCGCGTCAGGACCGAGTTCGCGACCCAGGCCCGAGCGCTTGAATCCGCCGAACGGCGTCCAGTAGCGCACGGAGGAGTGCGAATTGACCGAGAGGTTGCCCGACTCGACCCCCCGCGACACGCGCAGCGCTCGGCCGACGTCGCGGCTCCAGATGGAGCCCGACAGACCGAAGTCGGAGTCGTTGGCCATACGGATCGCGTCGGCCTCATTCTCAAACGGCATCACGGCGACCACAGGACCGAAGATCTCCTCGCGGTACGCGCGATCGGATTCCGAGGTCGGCACGATCACGGTGGGCGGGTACCAAAAGCCCGGGCCGTCGGGGCAGCTGCCACGGAAGGCAACCTGGGCGTCGTCGACATACGACGCGACCGTCTCCCGATGGGCGGACGTGATGAGGGGACCCATCTCGGCGGTGTCGAGTGCCGGGTCCTCGACGCGGACTCCCGCGACGGCTGGCTCCAGGAGGGACATGAAGCGGTCGAAGACGGAGCGCTCGACGAGGATGCGCGAGCGGGCGCAGCAGTCCTGGCCGGCATTGTCGAAGACTCCGTAGGGCGCTGTGGCGGCCGCGCGCTCGAGGTCGGCATCGGCGAAGACGATGTTGGCGCTCTTGCCGCCGAGCTCCAAGGTGACTCGCTTGATCTGCGGAGCGCAGCCGGCCATGATCCGCTCGCCCACCTCGGTCGATCCCGTGAAGACGACCTTGCGCACGAGCGGGTGGGTGACGAAGCGCTCGCCGACGACCGAGCCCTTGCCTGGCACGACGGTGAAGACGCCCTCGGGGATGCCGGCCTCGAGGGCGAGCTCGCCGAGGCGGATCGCGGTGAGAGGGGTCACTTCCGCTGGCTTGAGCACGACGGTGCAGCCCGCGGCGAGCGCGGGTGCGAAGCCCCAGCCCGCGATGGGCATCGGGAAATTCCAGGGCACGATGATTCCGACGACGCCGATGGGCTCGTGGAAGGTCATGTCGACTCCGCCGGCCACGGGGATCTGCCGACCGAACAATCGCTCGGGCGATCCCGAGTAATACGCGAGGACATCGCGGACGTTGCCAGCCTCCCAGCGAGCATTGCTGATGGTGTGTCCGGAGTTGGCTACCTCGAGCTGCGCGAGTTCCTCGATATGGTCATCGACCACCTGGCTGAAGCGACGCAAGAGGCGCGCACGGTCGCCGGGGCTGACCGCCTTCCATGCGTCGAACGCCTCAGAGGCTCGCGCTATGGCGGCGTCGGCCTCCTCGAGCGAGGTGGGGGGCACGTCGGCGATCTGGGTCCCGGTGACGGGACTGATGACGGCGGTCACAGTCGCTCGAACCCGCGGTAGCGCTCCCAATCAGTCACCGCTTTGCCGAAGGCCTCGAGTTCCACGCGGCCCATCCTGGCGTAGTGGGCCTGGACCTCCTCGCCGAACGTGTCGCGGATCCAGTCCGAGCCCTCCCAGAGTTCAACCGCGCGCGCGAGACTGTCCGGCACCCGAGCAGCATCGGCGACGTAGGCATTGCCCTCGAAGGCCGGCTCGAGGGGCAGCTGGCGATCGATCCCGTCCAGGCCGGCGGCGATGATTCCTGCGACTGCGAGGTAGGGGTTGACGTCGCCTCCGGGAACTCGGTTCTCCAGGCGCAGCGACGGTCCGTGACCGACGAGGCGCAAAGCGCAGGTGCGATTGTCACGACCCCACTTGATGGCGGTGGGAGCGAATGAGCCCTCGACGTACCGCTTGTAGGAGTTGATCTGCGGCGCGAAGAGGAGGGTGAGCTCCTCGAGGTGCGCGAGCTGCCCCGCGATGAACGACCGCCCCAATGCCGACATGCCGTCCGGCGCCGAATCATCGGCCATGACCATGTCACCGTCGAGCCCGCGGAAGGACAGGTGGATGTGACAGGAGTTGCCCTCGCGCTCGTTGTACTTCGCCATAAAGGTGAGCGACACATCCTCCTGCGCCGCGATCTCCTTTGCGCCGGTCTTGTAGACGGTGTGGCGATCGCAGGTGACGAGAGCCTCGTTGTACTTGAAGGCAATCTCGTGCTGGCCGAAGTTGCACTCCCCCTTGGCGCTCTCGACCTCCAGGCCGGCGCCGGCCATGCCGAGACGGATACGCCGCAGGAGCGGCTCGACCCGAGCCCCTCCGAGGATCGAGTAGTCGACGTTGTAGAGATTGGCCGGCGTGAGATCCCGATAGCCGGACTCCCACGCCTCCTCGTAGCTGTCGAGGAAGACGATGAACTCGAGTTCGGTCCCGACGTACGCCGCCATCCCGGCATCGGCGAGACGATCGATCTGGCGTCGCAGCACTTGGCGGGGCGACGCGACGACATCGGAGCCGTCCTCCCACAGGACATCGCAGAGGACGCCCACGGCGCCTTCCTGCCAGGGAATGCGATGCAGTGTCGAGAGGTCAGGGCGCATCACCATGTCGCCGTAGCCCGAATCCCAGGATGACATGGCGTAGCCGGGCACCGTGTTCATGTCGATGTCGACAGCGAGCAGGTAATTGCAGCCCTCGGTCCCGTGAGCGAGGACCTCGTGAACGAAGTGGTCGGCATGGATACGCTTGCCCTGCATCCGACCCTGCATGTCCGTGATCCCGACGACCACGGTGTCGATGAGCCCCTCGTCGACTTCGCGCTTGAGCGTGTCGACGTCCAGGGGAATCGGACGTGCCATGCACACCTCCTGTGTCAGGCTCGAATGACCCGGGGGCGAGACGCCTTCGCGACGACCCGCCCCCGGACACTACTGCTGGCCGCTAGTCCTTGGGCGGGAAGAACTCCTCCTTGCCCGACTCCTCGAGGGTCTCGACCACGTCGTAGCCCTCGGTCTCGGGATGCCCGTGAACTCCGCCGGATATGGCGTACTCCTCTTCGGGGGACAGCACGAGTCGCTTGCGCCCGAAGAGCGCGAAGAGCACCAGGCCCACGACGTAGACGATCGCCACCCAGAGGACGACCGAACGGTAGTCCGCATTGAACGGCATGAGAATCAAGGTGACGAGCGCGATGACCCCGGCGATGAGGGCGCCCACGATGCCCACCGGACTGCGGTAGGGGCGCGAGACGCTCGGGAACTTGCTGCGCAGGATGAGGAAGGAGATCATCTGCAGCAGGTAGGCGATCACGGCACCGAACACCGCAATGAGCAGAAGCGCGTTGGCGGCATTCACGTAGGGTGCCTCCTCGGCCCCGTAGGCGATGGCCCCCAGGCCGAAGATGAGGACGACGCCCACCACCGCACTCGCAATGAGTGCGACGTAAGGCGTCTTGCGCGCACCCGTCAGGGACAGGAACTTCGGGTAGTAGCCCGCGCGGGACAGGGAATACACATTGCGCCCCGCGGCAAACATGATGCCCTGGAACGACGCGATGAGACCCGCAAGGGCCATGAGCGAGAGCAGCGCGGCGATGTCACTGTTGGGGAAGATGGCGCGGAATCCATCGAGGATGGGCTCGCCACTCTCGGAGATCGCTGCGGCGCCCAGCACGCCCGGATTGAGGATAAGCACGAGCAGGGCCGTGACCACCAGGGTGAACATGCCCGCGATGGAACCCTTGGGGATGTCCTTGGCCGGATCATGGGTCTCCTCCGCTGCAAGCGGCAGCTCCTCGATGCCGAGGAAGAACCAGATGGCGAACGGCATCGCGAGGAAGATCCCCAGGAAGCCGTAGGGCAGGAAGGTGCTCCCGCCCGCCTCGGGCACGATGTCGAAGAGGTTGTCGACGCTGAACTTGCCGGAGAAGAGGGCCGACACGAAGAAGATCGCGAGGACCGCGAGCGAGATGATCGCGATTGCGAAGGCGAATCTGAAGGATGCCGCAGCGCCCGCTGCATTCAACGCGACGAAGATGACGTAGATGATGACGACCCAGAGCAGGATCGGTAGCGATACGCCGAACAGCTCCGCCACGATGGCATCGGCGTATAGCGCGGCGAAAGTACCCACCACCGCGGTGGTGATGACGTACTCGACGGTTTCTGCGAAGCCGGTGATGAAGCCACCCCACGGTCCCATGGCCGAGCGAGCGAACGAGTATGCGCCACCCGTGTGCGGCATGGCCGCACTCATCTCGGCAATGCTGTAGATCATGAGCACGTACATCAGACCGATGATGAGAGTGGCGATAAGCATGCCACCCCAGCCGGCATTGCCGATGCCGAAGTTCCATCCTGAGAAGTCGCCAGAGATGACCGCGGCAACGCCGAGGCCCCACAGCGAAGCCGCGCCGGCGTACCTCTTGAGGCCACGCTTTTCGAAGTAGTCCTTACCCGCGTGGGTGTACTCCACACCCGACACGGCCATGCCTTTGTCTGCTGAGTTATCGCCCACGGATCCTCCTGGTGTCCGGGCTATCCCGACAGCGAGCGCGCTCGCGACCCCGTCGGGCGGGCAGGACGGGGGACCTGCCCTTGCGCGGAAGGGTAGGGATCGCCGGGCGGTGCGGAGGCTAAATGCCCGAAGACACGCGGGCGAACCGATCGGCCCACAGGCCGGCCACGAGGTCCGGGTGCTCCATCTGGGCCACGTGGCCGCAGTCGTCGAGGAGCACCACCTCGACGTCGGCGAACTCGCGGGCCGCGCGCGAGGCCCCCCGCGCGTCGACCAGCACATCGTCCTCGCCGTAGATCGCCAGCACTGGCTGCGCGACGCGACGGGCGAGTCGCCAGGGGCGCTCCGGGCCGCGGTCGGCAAACGTGGCGAGCAGTCCGCGGAGCGAACGGAGGAACGCATCGATCGCATAGGGCATCGCATCGCGATCGGCAGCCTCGACCACGAGAGCGTCGCGCAGGTTCGCCGGCACTCGACTCGGATCCGTAGTGCACGCATCAAGCGTGGCCTGCACACGCTGCTCCACCGGCACAGCGGCGTAGCGTCGGACCAGCGACTCTCCGACTCCGGGTATCGCCACCACCGGAAGGTGCACATTGCCTCGACCGACGCGCACGGAAGGAAGCGCCGGCGAGATCAAGGTGACGGACGCCACGAGATCAGGTCGACGCGCAGCGAGCTGAACAGCGACGGCGCCACCCATCGAGTTGCCGAAGAGGTCCACCGGCGCGTTGATGCCACCACGCTCACGCCACTGCTCGATCGCCGCTGCAACGACGCGCGCGTGTCCTCTCGGCGTGTAGTCCCCGTCACGTGGCGGCGGAGACGTGCCGAACCCCGGGAGGTCCAGGGCGAGAGCAGTCACCTCCCCATCGAGGCGGTCAAGGAGCGGCAGCCAGTTGAGGGACGAACCGCCAAGGCCGTGAACGAGCACAGCGGGACGAGGGCCCGATCCCGCCTCACGGACGTGGACCTCACCCACAGCGAGAGCCCAGCGCTCAGCGGGAGGGATGGGTGGCGTCACCACGCCATGAGACCACGGCGGACGCGCGCTTGCAGGACGAGGGGTGGGCACGGATCGGGCACTAGTCTGGGCGGGTGACCGTGGCCGATGATGCGCGCCGGGCCGACGCCCCCTCCGGACTCGCCCGACTGCCCCGCGAGGAGCGCCGGGCGCAGGTCCTTCGTGCCGCCCGCGAGGTCTTCGTCGCCCAGGGGTACCACACCGCGGCCATGGACGACATCGCTGAGCGGGCCGGGGTCAGCAAGCCAGTCCTCTACCAGCACTTCCCCGGCAAGTTGGACCTCTACGTCGCCCTCCTCGACGATGGAATCGCGGTCCTCCTCGACACCTTGCGCACGGCCATCGAGGCCACGACGGACAACAAGCAGCGCGTGCGCGGCGCGATCTCGGCGTACTTCGCCTTCGTCGACGACCCAGACGGCGCGTACCGCCTGGTGTTCGAAAGCGATCTCACCAATGAACCCGCGGTGAGGTACCGCGTGGAGGCGGCTGACGACGAGTGCTCGCTCATCCTCGGACGCGTCATCGCCGAGGACACCGGCCTATCTGCCGACCAGGCCGAGCTCCTCGCCTCTGGGCTCCTGGGAATGGCGCAGATTGCTGCTCGGCGATGGCTTCGCGAGGAGCCGCGAATGCCGCGAGACGCGGCGGTCGACCTCATCGCCGGTCTCGGCTGGCGCGGCATCGGCGGCTTCCCCCTCTCTCACCCCCCGGCGCCCTGAGCGATCCGCCGGGCTAGCCTGGGGAGCGAAGGAGGATCCGTGGAGATCAAGATCGGCGTTCAGCAGACCGCGCGCGAGATCGCGCTGGAGTCAGAGCAGTCCCCCGACGACATCGATGCGGCGGTCCGCAAGGCCATCGCCGAGGGCGGCATCCTCAGTCTTGAAGACGACAAGGGGCGCCGCGTCATGGTGCCTGCCGACCGCCTCGCCTACGTCGAGATCAGCCCGGCCACCGCGCGCCGGGTGGGCTTCGGCACCTAGGCGGAGGTGCTCGCAGGAGCGAGCATCACGACGACAGGCCGAGCGTTTGCATTCTCTTGGAGTGCGCATCCGTGAGCCGAGTCAGCATCGCTCCCACGGCCGTGAGGTCCATGCCCTCTCCCGCGCCCACCTCACCGATGAGTAGGGACGTGAGCGCATCACGTTCGGCAGCCACGTGCTGCGCCTGGGACAGCGCCTCCCCCACCAAGCGTCTCGCCCAGAGTGCGAGCCGGCCTTCGATGCGGGGATCCGCGGCGATCGCCGCCCGGACCCGATCCACGACGAACTGAGACTGGCCGAGGTCCTCGCAGACATCGAGTACGAGTTCGCGGGTCTGGGGGTCCAGGCTCGTGGCGATCTCGCGGTAGAAGTCGATGCCGATGCCATCGCCCACGTACGCCTTGACCAGGCCTTCGAGCCAGTCGCTCGGTGCCGTCATCTCGTGGAAGCGCTCGAGGGCATCTCGGAAGGGCTCCATCGCCTCAGCGGGATCCACACCCAACTCGAGGAGCCGATCACGAAGCCGGACGAAGTGCCGAAACTCCGCCGCGGCCATGGTCGACAACTCGACCTGATCATCGATGTCCGGGGCCAGGGCTGCGTCGGCGGCAAGTCGCTGCGAGGCCATGAGCTCGCCGTACGCGAGGACACCCAAGAGATCGACGACCGCAGATCGGTAACCGGCATCGTCGAAGGCCGAGGCGGGGTCCACGTCGCGAGCGTAGCGGGGCACCGCGCTTCGCAGGTGACCGAGCGGCTACCATGGGTACATCGCATGTGCGATGCGGGCGCCCGGCCGGGCCCCCGTGGGGTGTGAGCCCCATCCGCCCCTTTCGTGTGTGGCGCCCCCGACAACGGGTGCGGTGCCCGCGAACCCTTCTGGGAGTTCCCCTGCCATGACCGAACCGACCACGTCCGACCCCACCGTCTCCGAATCCACCCCATCCGAAACCACTGTCACCGAGGCGCCGATCGCACCCACGTTCGCCGAGCTCGGGGCTGCACCCGACATCGTGTCCTCGCTGGCTGCCGCCGGCATCGAGCGCGCCTTCCCCATCCAGGCGATGACCCTGCCCCTGGCCCTCGACGGCCGCGACCTCATCGGCCAGGCGAAGACGGGCACGGGCAAGACCTTGGGCTTCGGAATCCCCCTCCTCCAGAGGATCGAGCGGGATGACGCACACGGCGCCGCACCTCAGGCCCTTGTCGTCGTACCCACCCGCGAGCTGTGCATCCAGGTGACAGGTGACCTCGATCAGGCGGGTGCCGGTCGCGGCGTTCGCGTCCTCAGCGTCTACGGCGGCCGGTCGTACGAGCCGCAGATCGAAGCGCTCGCGCGAGGAATCGAAGTGGTCGTCGGCACGCCGGGACGGCTCATCGATCTCGTGCAGCGTCGCAACCTCGATCTGTCTCGCGTGCGCGTACTCGTCCTCGATGAAGCGGACGAGATGCTCGACATGGGATTCCTTCCGGATGTCGAGCGCATCGTCGCCGAACTCCCAGCTCAGCGGCAGACCATGCTCTTCTCCGCGACGATGCCCGGGCAGATCGTTGCCCTGGCACGCCGCTACATGCAGCAGCCCACGCACATCCGTGCTGCGGATCCCGGCGATGACCGGGCGACGGTGGACGCCATCGAGCAGCACGTGTGGCGGGCACATCCCATGGACAAGGTCGAACTCCTCTCCCGCGTCCTGCAGGCCGATGGGCGAGGTCTCACCATGATCTTCACGCGCACCAAGCGCAAGGCGCAGAAGATCGCCGACGACCTCACCGAGCGCGGCTTCGCCGTCGGATCCGTCCATGGCGACCTCGGCCAGGGGGCGCGCGAGCAGGCACTGCGGGCCTTCCGCAACGGCAAGGTCGATGTCCTCGTCGCCACAGACGTCGCCGCCCGCGGTATCGACGTCGACGGCGTCACCCACGTGGTCAACTACGAGTGCCCCGACGACGAGAAGACCTACCTCCACCGGATCGGCCGGACCGGTCGTGCAGGCGCCAGCGGTGTCGCCGTGACCCTGGTCGATTGGGAGGACATCGCCCGCTGGCAGATGATCGACAAGATCCTCGGTCTGCCCTTCAAGGATCCGATCGAGACGTACTCGACGTCAGACCACGTCTATACCGGCCTCGGCGTGCCACGTGACGTCACCGGGCGCCTGGCCAAGCACAAGCAGATTCGCGAGGGACTGCAGGCGGAGCAGGTCGAGGATCTGGGCGAGACGGGTCGCAAGAAGCCTCCGCAGGACCGCGTGCGAAGTGGCTCCGCTCGCTCGGGCTCACGTGGATCCAGCCGTGACCGCGGGGGACGCACCACGGCCGCGCCCAAGGCCTCGGCAGACAACGCCGATGCCGCCAAGCCGCGTCGTCGCAGGCGCCGGACCAAGCGCGGCGGTGCCCCCGCCCAGGGCGACTAGCCCTCGGGAAGTTCACCCCATTCGCGGAGCGCCTCCACGAGCCCGGGGGACGTGACCAGAGCCTCGATATCGCGAGCGTCGCACCAGCGGGCGTCATCCGCGTCGTCGCCCGGAGCGGGACAGCCCGCACCCCTCATGGCGTAGTCCGCGATGACATACGTCGAGCCCGACTCGCTATCGCGTTCGACGATGCCGATGAACACCGGATCCTGAGCTGCGATGCCCGTCTCCTCGCTCACCTCGCGCACGGCGGCATCGGCCCATGTCTCACCGCTCTCGATCCGGCCGCCCGGAAGGGACCACATGCCGCGCGAGGGCGCCTGACCACGACGCACCAGCAGGATCCTGCCCTCATGATCGCGCACCACCGCCCCGGCGCACGGCACGCTCCACTCCACCGGTTCGCCGGCAGGGGGCGCGTAGCCCCAAGGGACTTCGATCCCTGCGGGCAATCCGTCGACGCCCGGCCACGACGCCATCGTGAGTGCGAAGCGGTGCTGGCCTCCAGCATCCGTCGAGACCGGTTCAAGCCAGATGTGCACCAGCGGGCTCTGGGCAGTGGCGCGTGCCCCAAGTCCGTCCAGCACCTCGCGAATCGTGGCTCGTTGCTCCGGGCTCAGGTACAGCCACATCGCTGAATGCCACACGACGAGCGCTCGGCCCGGGACCAGGGCAAGCGAGCGGATGTAGTCCAGCGCATCTCCTCGGACGAGCTCCGCCTCGATGGTGGGTGCCAGGGCGAGTGCTCGGCGCAGCCTCTCGAAACGGTCGACGTGATCGGCCCAGACGAATGACGTGAGGTACGAACGGCCATCCGGAGTCGATGCATCGACCGGCGCCAGATCGCACCCGGCACGCGATGCAAGGGCGGGAAGATCACCCCACTCCGGATGATCCCCGGTGATGACGCCCTCCTCGACAAGGGCGTCCACCCGGAGCGACAGTCCCGCGGAGCATCCGATCTCGCGCAGGTCGACCGGGAGCTCGAAGGCGCGGTGGACGCGCCTCAGGAGTGCGGCAAGACCCACCGCGCGACCCACCTCGTTGGTCTGTGGCACCTTGGTCAGCGCGTCGGCGATCAGGGCTCGGTGCGCGTCGATCACCGACAGCAACACTCGGCACATTCGCTCCCTCTGCTCGGCATCGCAGGGAGGCGTGCCACCGAGCGTGCGCAGGTAGATGGCAAGGTCCGGAGCCTGGCGCTGGAGGGCTAGGCCGTGAAGAGCAGCGAAGAGGCGGAGGGGAATCATGTCGCCGATGCGGGCCTCAGCATAGGGAGCGAGGAGGCTGCGCAACGGTTCTTCGTCACGCCACTGCAGGACGCAGTCGGCCCACGTTGCATAGGTCGGTGCTCCCAGTCGGCGGCACGACTGGCCGATATCCGTGAAGATGGCCTCAAGACCGGGTCGGTCATCTCGGCGAAGGCCCATGTGCCCAGGCTAGGCCCGCTCCACGCGAAAGCCCCACCCGACAGCGGCTCTCGGCGTAGCCTGTCGGCCCATGAGCGAGACGGCGAAAGTCCAGGGCACTCGGTCGACGATGACGTGGCAGCGAGCGCTCTTCGGCATCAACGCTCTCGTGGCCCTCACCGGCCTCCTCGTCGGTTTCGCCCTCACAGTCCTGGGGACCTACCCCAGCCAGAACACTGATCCGACGATGCTGGGCAACCCTGATCAGGGATTGCTTGGGCGCGTCTTCGACTACTTCACGTACTTCACGATCTGGTCCAACATCCTCGTGGCGATCATCACCTCGATGCTCTTCCTCCGACCGAATCGGGATTCGTTCGTCTTCCGCGTGCTCCGACTTGACAGCGTCCTCATGATCGTCGTCACCGGAATCATCTACAACGCCATCCTCGCCGGCAGTGCCAAACTGCAGGGCCTCGAGGTCGTGAGCAATCTCTTCGACCACGTACTCACGCCCATCGTCTCGCTCGTCGTCTGGCTGATCGTCGGACCGCGTGGCTGGATCTCGATCCGCATCATCGGCGCGGCGTTGATCCTGCCGATCATTTGGCTTGCATTCGCCTTGGCCCGGGGCGCGGCCATGGGCGCCTATCCCTACGGATTCGTCGACGTGGCGAAGTACGGCTACGGAGCAGTGCTGCTCAACGTGCTCAATATCGTGATCTTCGCGATTGTGCTGTGCCTGATCCTCTGGGGGATCGACTGGGTCATCCGACGCGTCACCCAGCGCGGTCGCACGCCCGCGGGCACCTAGCCGCGGTTCTTGTACTCCTCGAGGAGTCGCCGCGCGATGATCATCTTCTGGATGTCGGCTGTGCCCTCGCCGATCATGAGCATCGGCGCCTCACGGTAGAGCCGCTCGATCTCGTATTCCTTGGAGTAGCCGTAGCCGCCATGGATGCGGAACGAGTCCTCCACGACCTCCTTGCAGTACTCGCTGGCCAGAAGCTTGGCCATGCCGGCCTCGAGGTCGTTGCGCTCGCCGGAGTCCTTCTTGCGCGCGGCCATCACCATCATCTGGTGGGCCGCCTCGACCTTGGTCCCCATGTCCGCCAACCGGAAGGCCACAGCCTGGTGCTCGGCGATCGGCTTGCCGAAGGTCACGCGCTGCTGTGCGTAGTCGACGCCGAGTTCGAAAGCGCGACGCGCCAGGCCGCACGCGCGGGCAGCGACGTTGACTCGGCCGACCTCGACTCCGTCCATCATCTGGTAGAAGCCGCGCCCGGGCTCTCCCCCGAGTATGGCCGTGGCGGGAAGACGAAGGTCGTCCATGACGAGTTCGGTGGTGTCGACACCCTTGTAGCCCATCTTTTCGATCTTGCCGGGGATGGTCAGACCCGGGCGCACTTCGCCGAACCCCGCGGGCTTGTCGACGAGGAAGGCCGTCATCCGCTTGTACACGGACGCATCGTCGGGGGCATCCCCATCGGTGCGCACCAGGACGGCGACCAGGGTGGAGCTGCCACCGTTGGTCAGCCACATCTTCTGGCCGTTGAGGATGTAGTCCTCGCCATCGCGTACCGCGCGGGACTGGATCGCGGCCACATCCGATCCGCAGCCGGGCTCGCTCATCGAGAAAGCGCCGCGGATCTCGCCGGTGGCCATGAGTGGCAGGTAGTGGGACTTCTGCTCGTCCGTGCCGTGGTGCATCACCATCCACGCGACGATGAAGTGCGTGTTGATGACCCCCGACACGCTCATCCACCCTCGGGCAATCTCCTCGACGACCAGGGCGTAGGTGAGGAGGGATTCCCCGAGCCCGCCGTACTCCTCGGGGATCATGAGACCGAAGACACCGAGGTCTTTCAGGCCCTCGACGATGTCGGCGGGGTACTCGTCCTTGTGCTCGAGGTGGGTGGCGTAGGGCAGGATCTCGTTGTCCACGTAGTCACGCACGGCCTTGAGAATCTCGACCTGGACATCCGTGAGCCCCTCGGTCTGGGCCAATCGCGACATGACGCCTCCCTGCTGTTCCCGCGTCAGGCTAACGCACGTTAACCCGAGGCGCTCGCCACAGGCCCGCGGCGGGATTGACCATGGCGATGACGACGACGAAGGGGAGCGCGAGCACGGGCAGCACCTCGACGACAGGTACGCCGGTCACCCCGGCAATGACGAGTTGGGCGGCGGTCACGAGCGACCAGGCCACCGAGCGCGCGACGATCACGTGGCCGTGGTCGCCATCGCGCAGGACGGCACGCGACACGGCCACGCACCACAGTGCCGATGCGACCGCAGCAGGCACGACACCCCAGGGCATGGCCACGACGAGACCGACAAGGATCGATAGCGCGCTTAGAGCTGCAGTGAGCACCAGGGCCATGATCCGGGCGCCCGTGGGCATGGCGAGCACCCATGGCTTACGGGGGCGGACCACGATGACGTCCACGGGCGTGGCAGACGTGAGCAACTCGTCGCGTGCGTCGCAGAGCGCCTGGAACTGGCGCGCATCGCCGCCATGATCGGGGTGGGCCCACGCGGCCCACAGCCTGAAGGCGCGTCGCACGGTTGCTTCATCGGCCGTCGCACTCACGCCGAGCAGGCGTGCAGCCTCGTCGCGACTAAACCGATGACCGGGAAGCACGCCACCAGGCTAGCCCCGCGCGGTCGTTGTGCCAGTTCGCGCGGTCGGGATGTCGACGAGCGTCCGACAAGGACGCGCGCTACTCAGGAGGGGTGAATGCCTGGGTCCGCACCATCCCCGCGGCACGCCCCTTGGCCGCGATGACGATCGCCATCTTGCGCGATGCCTCATCGATCATCTCGTCGCCCAGCATGACCGCACCCTTGGCCCCACCTTCGGCCGAGGTGTAATAGGCATAGGCGTCGAGGATGAGTTCCGCCTGGTCGTAGTCCTCCTGCCGCGGGCTGTAGACCTCGTTGGCGACATCGACCTGACCCGGATGCAGCACCCACTTACCGTCGAAGCCGAGCGCGGCGCTGCGCGATGCCACGCGCCGGTAGCCCTCGACATCCTTGATGGCGAGGTAGGGACCATCGATAGCCAGCTTGTCGTGCGCACGAGCTGCCATGAGAATGCGCATGAGGATGTAGTGGTAGGCGTCGCCGACGTCGTATCCGGGCGGCTGCTCGCCGACGACGAGGGACTTCATGTTGATCGACGCCATGAAGTCGGCGGGACCGAAGATGATCGTCTCCACGCGCGGTGAAGCGGCCGCGATTGCGTCGACGTTGATGAGCCCCATCGCGTTCTCGATCTGAGCTTCGATGCCAATGCGCCCGAGCTCGAAGCCATTGGACTTCTCGAGCTGGGTGAGCAGGAGGTCTAGGGCGATCACCTGCTCAGCCGTCTGCACCTTCGGGAGCATGATGCAGTCAAGGTTGGGGCCTGCGCCCTCGACGACCTCAACGACGTCGGCGTAGGTCCACTCGGTGGTCCAGTCATTGACCCGGACTGACCGGACCTTGCCGTCGTAGCCCCCCTCGTTGAGAGCCGCGACGATGTTCCTGCGCGCCTCCGGCTTGGCAATGGGAGCGACAGCATCCTCGATATCCATGAAGACCTGGTCGACCGGAAGCCCGCGGGCCTTGTCGAGCATCTTCGGGCTGGAGCCGGGTACGGCGAGATTGGACCGGCGTGATCGGGCTGCCCTGGGCTGGCCCACCGCACCGCCGGATGTCACAGACGTCGAACTCATGGCCCGACCCTACCGGCGGCACGGGAGCCGGCAATGGGCCATCCGAGCCAGGTGCTGCGAGGTGAGGGTGCTCTCGAATCCGGAGTACCCTTGGGCCGCGTGACCTCCCCCAGCCGCGTCTTCGTCGCTCGCCTCGCGCGCGCGGAGGTCTTCGACCCCAAGGCCGACCAGGTGGGGCGCGCCCGCGACGTCGTGGTGGCCCTGCGCACTGACTCCCAGCCACCCCGTGTCGTGGGCCTGGTGGTGGAGGTCGTCGGCCGCCGGCGCATCTTCGTCCCGATGTCCCGCGTCACCGCCATCGACAGCGGCCAGGTCGTCGTCAGCGGGGTCGTCAACCTGCGACGGTTCCAGCAGCGACAGGGCGAGACCCTCGCCCTCGGTGAGCTCCTCGATCGACGCGTCACGCTGGTCGATCCCGCACGCTCGTCCACCCCGGAGACCGTCACCATCGTCGACCTCGCGATCGAGCAGCGTCCCAACAGGGACTGGCACGTGACACAGCTCTTCATCCGCGAAGGCGGCGGACTGAGGCGCAAGGGACAGACCCGAATCGTCGACTGGGCCGCGGTGGACGGCCTGACCCTGCCGCAGGAGCAGGGCGCCGAGAACCTCATCGCGACGCTCGACGGACTGCGCGCACCTGATGTCGCGCTCGCGCTGCAGGACATGCCCGCGAAGCGGCGCATCGAGGTCGCACGCGAACTCGATGACGATCGGCTCGCCGACGTCCTCGAGGAGCTCCCCGAGGACGAGCAGGTCGCGATCATGCAGTCACTCGACATGGAGCGGGCGGCCGACGTGCTCGAGGAGATGGACCCTGACGATGCCGCCGACCTGATCTCCGAGCTGCCTCCCGATCAGGCGAAGGACCTGCTCGAGCGCATGGAGCCCGACGAGGCTGATGACATCCGACGGCTGCTTGTCTACGGCGACTACACCGCCGGCGGCATGATGACCACCGAACCTGTCGTCCTGCCCGCCGATGCCACCGTGGCGGAGGCTCTGGCGCGCGTGCGCAGCCCCGAGCTCGCCCCGTCGCTCGCGGCCCAGGTCTACGTGACCCGCGCCCCCACGGACACCCCCACTGGGCGCTACCTCGGCACGTGCCATTTCCAGCGGATGCTTCGCGAGCCGCCTGCGGCCCTGGTCTCGGGCATCCTCGACACGACGCTCGAGCCGATTTCGCCGGAGACCGATGTCGCCACGGTCGCCCGCTATTTCGCGACGTACAACCTCGTATCCCTCCCCGTCGTCGATGCCGACGATCGCCTCCTCGGCGCTGTGACCGTCGACGACCTCATCGACCACATGCTGCCAGCGGACTGGCGTGACAACGGAGGTGCGCGATGAGCCCGTCGCGTCGCCGCCCCGAACTGCGAATGGACCAGCCACTCGATCGCGGGCGGCTGCGCGGCCCGTCGTACGACCCCGAGCAGTGGGGTCGCCTGTCGGAGCGCATCGCACGCTTTATCGGATCCTGGAAGTTCATCGCGTGGATGACCGCGGTCATCGTCACGTGGCTTCTGTGGAACATCTTCGCCCCTGATGACCTCAAGCCAGACCCCTACCCCTTCATCTTTCTCACTCTCCTGCTCTCACTGCAGGCCTCGTACGCCGCACCGCTCATCCTGCTGGCCCAGAACCGGCAGGCGGACCGCGACAAGGTGCAGTACCTCGAGGATCGGGAGATGACCGACCGGCTCGTCGCGGACACCGAGTACCTCGCCCGTGAGATAGCAGCGCTGCGCATGGCTCTGGGCGAGGTGGCGACGCGCGACTACCTGCGGGCCGAACTCCGCGACCTCGCCGAGGACATCGCCGGACGACTCCAGGATGAGCAGCCCGAGCGCGACTCGGGCAGGGGGCCTAGCATCGGGGAATGACCTCCATCGATCCTTCCCTGGTCGACGCTGCCCTCGCACGGGTGGAAGACCCCGAGATCCACCGCCCCATCACCGAACTCGGCATGGTGAAGTCCGTCGATATCGACGGCGACCGCGTCAAGGTGGCCATCTATCTCACGGTGTCCGGATGCCCCATGCGCGACACCATCACGCAGCGGGTCACGATCGCGGTGGGGTCGGTCCCCGGAGTGAGGCATGTCGACGTCGAGCTGGACGTCATGAACGACGACCAGCGGGCCCAGTTGCGGCGCACCCTGCGAGGCGGCCAGGAGGAGAAATCCATTCCCTTCGCCCAAGCGGGATCTCGCACCCACGTCTACGCGATCACCTCAGGCAAGGGCGGAGTGGGCAAGTCATCCGTCACGGCCAATCTCGGGGTGGCGATGGCAGCCCAAGGCTTCACCGTCGGCATCGTTGACGCTGACATCTACGGCCACTCGATCCCCGGTCTGCTCGGCATGACGACTCCGCCGACCGTCGTCGAGGGCATGATCATGCCGCCCGAGGCCTTCGGTGTGCGCGCCATCTCGATCCTTCCCTTCAAGCCCGGTGGAAGCGCGGAGCCGGTGGCATTCCGCGGACCGATGCTGCATAGAGCCCTTCAGCAATTCCTCGCTGATGTGTGGTGGGGTGATCTTGACGTGCTGCTCCTCGACCTTCCGCCCGGGACAGGGGACATCGCCATCTCCACGGCCCAGCTCCTCCCGGGATCGCAGGTCATCGTGGTGACGACCCCGCAGGCCGCTGCCGCCGAGGTTGCGGTGCGCGCCGGCATGCTCGCCGGCCAGACCCACCAGAAGGTCGCCGGCGTCGTCGAGAACATGAGCGGATTCCCCTGCCCCCACTGCGGAGAGCCGATCGACCTCTTCGGCATCGGCGGCGGGCAGCGCGTCGCCGAACAGTTGAGCTCCGGGCTCAGCACCGATGTGCCGCTCCTCGGCCGCATTCCCTTCGACGTGCGCCTGCGCGAGGGCGGGGACCGCGGTGAGCCGCTGGTGCTGTCGGACCCATCCTCCCCCGCTGCCGCGTCGCTGATCGAGTTGGCGACAGGCCTGGCCCGCCGGCCACGCGGACTCACGGGCATGCCACTGGATATCTCCCCTGCAGGGCGCTAACGCGATGAGCTCAGCGTGCAGGACCTACGTCGCATCGGGGTCGAAGCGCGCCGACGTCGTCGACCCATCTGACTTCTGGCGGTTCGCTGTCGAGCTCGTCGTTGCCTCGTCATCGGTGTCCTCGAAAATGCCGGAGACCATGCGCTTGGGGTGCAACTCCTGCAGGTCGCGAAGGGCCTCCTGAGCCCCGCTCAGATCGACTCCGGCGGAGTCGGCCAGGTCCTTGCGCGCGTTGCTGGCCATCGCCCTGACGTTGCGCAATGTGCGAGCCGCGTCGGCTGCTGCTCGCGGCAACCTCTCAGGCCCGAACACCAAGAGCCCGAGCACGCCGAGAATGAGGATCTCGCCCAGGCCGATGTCGAACACGCGACCAGACTACGCCGAATCGGTGGGCCCTGGCGATCGGTCACCGGTCCTCGCGGCTCCCGAGCGTCAACTGGACCGTGAAGAGGCGGTCTCCCCGACGAGCCTCCACTCTGACCTCCTCACCCGGTAGCCGGTCGCGGATAGCCACCACGAGTTCGTCGGCGTTGGCCACAGGCACGCCCTCGAGCTCGAGGATGACATCACCCGCGCGAAGTCCGGCCCGAGCGGCGGCGCCGCCGGGAGTCACCGAATCGATGAGAGCTCCTGGGCCGGCGTATGACGGGTCGAGGGTCACGCCCATCACGGGTGTGCGCGATGTGCC
Source organism: Candidatus Nanopelagicales bacterium (assembly GCA_049431945.1). Classification (GTDB taxonomy): domain Bacteria; phylum Actinomycetota; class Actinomycetes; order S36-B12; family S36-B12; genus Mxb001. The sequence continues at coordinate 18,434 of JBMTDJ010000031.1, forward strand.
GGTCGCGATGATCTCCTCAGCGACACGCACCACAGCGCGCGCCGGAATCGCAAATCCCAGGCCGATGCTGCCTGCCACGCCGCCCCTGGCGAGCGTCGCGATGGAGGAGGCCATCCCGATGAATCGACCGTCGCTATCGACGACGGGGCCTCCCGAATTGCCGGGGTTGATAGCTGCGTCGGTCTGGATGGCACTGATGTACGACGCGTCCTCGGCCTCGCCGACGGTGACCGGGCGATTCAGCGCACTGACGATGCCCGTGGTGACCGTGAAGTCATAGCCCAGCGGGGCGCCGATGACGATCACCGAATCCCCCACCTTCACGCCATCGGACTGGGGCTGAAGGGGCACGAGGCCTTCCGTGTCCGCCCGAAGGACAGCGACGTCGTAGCTCACATTGCGGCCCACAACCTCCGCGGGAACACGACCGCCGTCGCTGCGAATGATCTCGATCCGGCCATCGTTGTCCAGGGCAGCGGCGATCACGTGGTTGTTGGTGACCAGGTAGTCCTCGTTCAGGGCGAAGCCCGACCCTGATCCGGACTCGAACCCGGCATCCACCGAGACGGTGACCACAGAGGGAAGGGCCGAGCGCACGACGTCGGCGACGGTGATGGGCCCGCCAGCACTGGCCTCGGACGGGCCGGACGGCCGCGCCGGAGCCGTCGTTGCCCCCACGGTCGACTCGGCGTCGCGCAAGGAGGCCACACCCAGGCCGATGGCTCCGCCGAGGAAGCCCAGCAGGAGCGCACATGCCAGGGCGACCAGGCCCAGGATCGCCAGGACCTGACCCACGCTGGATCGGTGACCGGTCACCACCCGATGCTCCCACCCCCCTCCCGTTCCCGCGGCCGCGGACCTAGGCTGCCCATGTGACCGATACGACGCTGCCCCCTAGTCCGCTCACCTGGGCCTACGCCGACGAGTGGACCGAAGAGTCTCCCGAGGTGGCGGAAGCACGCCAGCGCGCGCACGCGATGGGCGCGCCATCACCCAGCCGGGCCGTCGGCGCCGCGCTGCGCGCACTGATCTCGGCCCTGGGGGCACGCGCCGTGGTTGAGGTCGGCTCGGGAGCCGGAGTCACGGGCGGGTGGATCCTCGACGGCCTTCCGATGGACGGCACGCTCACGACTGTCGATCCCGACTCGGCCTTCCAGACGGCCGCCCGCGACACCTTCGAGCGCATGGGCATCAGCCATACGCGAGTACGCGCGATTGCCGGTGCACCGAGCGACGTCTTGCCGAGGCTGAGCGACGCGGCGTACGACGTCGTCGTCATCGGGCCCGGAGCCCAGACCGAGGGCGACGAGGGACACGCCCTCCTTGCCGCGTCGCGCCGACTGCTGCGCACCGGGGGGACCATCGTCATGACCCCGGTCTTCGGCGCGGAGGGCACACTGCCTTCACGCCACGACCTGATCCAGCACCTGCGAGACGACCCCGAGTGGGTTGCCGCGGTCCTGACCGTGGGCGAGGGAATCGTGCTCGCTTCTCACCGAGAGCACCCCTGACCATGGCGAAGGCCCCGGCTCCGTGAGGAGCCAGGGCCTCGGCAGGAACGAATAGGACTAGGGCACAGCGGCGATGAGCTTCTCGCCCAGTTCCTTGACCTCAGTCGCGTTGAGTTCGACCACGAGGCGGCCACCGCCCTCAAGCGGGACCCGCATGACGTAGCCGCGGCCCTCCTTGGTGACCTCCATAGGGCCGTCACCGGTCCTCGGCTTCATGGCAGCCATGGTGTCCCCTTCCGTGCAGCGGAGGAACCAGTATCCCCTACGCCGCAGTCCCATCGGCGACCGGGTCAGCGGCCCCGTGCATGGCAACCCTCGAGGTGATCGTTGACCACCCCGACCGCCTGCAGGGCGGCGTACGCCGACGTGGGCCCCAGGAATCGCCAGCCCCTGGCCTTGAGTTCACGGACAAGGGCGAGCGACTCAGGTGTCTGGACCGGGACGTCGGCCATGGTGACGGGAGGCGAGGTATCGCGCCGCAAGGACCACACGAGCTCATCGAGCACGCCGTCGCCCTCGCTCTCCTGCCACCTCACCAGGATGCGGGCATTGCTCATCGTTGCCTCGATCTTGCCGCGATGACGGATGATGCGCGGATCGTCGAGGAGCCGCTTGATATCGGCATCGCCGTAGGAGGCGACAGTCTGCACATCGAAGTTGGCGAAGGCTGCACGGAAGCCCTCACGGCGGCGAAGAATGGTCAACCACGATAGGCCCGCCTGGAAGCCCTCGAGTGACAGTCGTTCGAAGAGCGCCGCGTCGCCACGGACCGGACGACCCCACTCCGTGTCGTGATATGCCCGGTAGTCGTCGGGAGCATCACCCCACGGGCATCGAGCCAGGCCATCGTCGCCTACCGCGGTCCAGCCCGCCAAGCCACCCCCGTCGGGCATGGCCGGGTTCACGAGGGGTCGGACTCCCGCTGCGGGTCAGGGAGCCCGGGCTCGCCGCCATCGGACCGGGGCGGATTGGCCGTCGCGCTCGGTCGATCCGCCCTAAGGCGGGCGATCTCCTCGTCCCGCACAGCGATCTCCTCAGACAGACGCCCGACGAGGGCATCGACCTCATCCATGCGGTAGCCGCGGGGGGCCTGCTCGAGGCGCACGGCCCGGACGTCCTCCACCGTAAGGCCCCCCACGGGCACGTCTTGTCCCATGAGCGAGGACTCCGGTCCTTCGGGGGCGACCTCGGGGAGTCCATCACGCCAACGACCGGAGATGAGCATCGCCGCACCACCGATCACGGCGACCCCGACCAGGAGGATGAGCAACCCCATGACTCCACCGACCATGCCCCCATCCTTACGTGTTCCGTACCTCGGCCGCACGGGGGCCTCACATCGGCCATCCACGATGGTCATGGGCCGAGGAACGCAGGCGAATCGCGCACGCGGTATCGGCCAGGGAAGGGATGGACATGACCAAGACACGGATTGCGGCGATCGTCGCCGCGGCAACGCTGGGAGCCGGTGCGTTCACCGGCGCGACCATGGCGCTGGCAGCCGACGACACCGCGTCGCCGAACCCCTCGGCCAACGGCCAGCAGGGTGAGCGCGGCATGGAGGGTCACGGCGGGCAGGGCGAGCGCGGCGGTCATGGCGGCCCCGGCCAGCGTGGCCCGCGCGAGGGCGGCCCTGGGCACCTGCTGCACAGCGAGGGAGTCGCGGAGGATGCCGACGGCAACTTCATCACCGTGCGCATGCAGGAGGGTGAGGTCACGGCTGTCACCGCCATCTCACTGAGTGTCAAGAGCGCCGACGGCTACACGTCGACATACGTGCTGAACGACGCGACCGTCGTCGAGCGCGACCGCGAGGACGCTGCACCGAAGGTGGGGGACACGGTGCATGTGCGCGCGATCGTCGACGGCACGACAGCGACAGCAGAGCACGTCCACGCGCTATCCCCGGAGAAGGCTGCGGAACTCGAGCAGCTGCGCGAGGGCATGGGCGAGGGCATGGGCGAGGGC
>JBMTDJ010000032.1:0-20414 GCA_049431945.1 Candidatus Nanopelagicales bacterium
GAGGGACCATGGACTGGCGCCACGATGCTGCCTGCCGTGATGAGGATCCCGAGCTCTTCTTCCCCATCGGCAACACCGGCCCGGCTCTGCTCCAGATCGAGGAGGCCAAGGCCGTCTGCCGCCGCTGCGATGTGATCGACGAGTGCCTTCAGTGGGCGCTGGAGACCGGTCAGGACGCCGGTGTCTGGGGCGGCCTCAGTGAGGACGAGCGGCGCGCCCTCAAGCGTCGCAACGCTCGCCTGCGCGCGCGCAGCACTGCCTGAGGATCTTCAGGTCAAGGGCACACGCACGACAGCCTGACAGCCGTCATCTGACGTCATCGTCAGCGACCCGCGCAGATCCTCCTCGACGAGTGACCGCACGATCTGCAGTCCCAGGCCGTCGACCATGGGGTCTGTCAGCCCTCGACCATCATCGACTACGTCGACGCGCATGCTGTCACCGTCGCGCACAAGCGTGACGGTGATGGTCGCTGCTGCCGCGTGCTCCACCGCGTTGTGCAAGATCTCCGAGATTGCCATCGCCAGTGGACTAGCGATCTCGGTGTCGATCACGCCTGCCGATCCGTGCCTGGCGATGGCAACTCCTGGCGAGTAGGCGGCGGCCAGGTCGCGCTCAACCGTGACGATGCGGTCAACGACAGCATCGAAGTCGATACGGTCGCCGGGCTCTTGAGCCAGGACTTCATGGATGGCCGCGATGGCCGCGACTCGACGCCCGGCCTCGGCCAGGGCTTCCCGGGCCTCGTCCGCCTTGACCCGGCGGGACTGCAGACGCAGGAGCGCCCCCACCGTTTGCAGATTGTTCTTCACCCGATGGTGCACCTCGCGCAGGGACGCATCCTTGCTCAGCAGCGCCCGCTCGCGGCGCCGGAGGTCGGTGATATCGCGCACGAGCACGATGGCGCCCTGGGGCGCGCCCCTGGGTGTCAGGGGAACTGAGCGGAGGGTCACACACGCCGAGGGGTTCTCGACCTCCGAGTAGCCAGCGATGCGCCCGCTCGCAGTCAGCGCCAGAGATTCGTCGACGGGCCCAGGACGATGCCACAACCGCGTGGCGATCGTCGCGAGATCGGCGCCTTCGAGTGGCCGCGCGAGACCGAGGCGGCGAAAGGCTGAGACTGCGTTGGGACTGGCGAAGGTCACCCGACCGGACTGATCCACGCGCAGCAGACCGTCGCCGACGCGTGGTGGGGCGTTGCCCGTGGTCCAGTCGGCATTCGCGGGCGGAAACGTTCCCTCGCCGCACATGACCAGCAGAGACTCGGCGAGTTCTCGATAGATGTCCTCGAGACGCCCTGACCGCTGACTGCCGGGGAACCGCTGGACGACGGCGATAACCCGATCGGCCAGCCGCACGGGAATCGCCTGATCCCCATCCGCCGACAAGACCGGGCGACCCGATGCACCGGCGCGATCGAGTGATCCGCGACGCCCGCGGGGAACGAAAGTGCCGACGATGTCCTCGGGAACGGCCGTCGGGGCCGTGGAGGGCCTCACCAGGGCTGCGGCCACCCATCCCCCGGAATTCCACGTGGGCAGCCAGAGCACCAGGTCGCTCGTGGCCAGGTCCGCGATGAGCCCCCAGGCTCCCACCAGACCCTGCAGATGCTCGATCTCCGCCGGAGCAAGGTCGGTCCGCTGACCGGCCACGCGATCGAGACTGCCCATGCCCGCGCAGGCTATGCGGTCCCCCGGCCCGATAGCCTGCCGGGGTCGAAGGGACATCCGTGCAGAACAAGACCCTCATTACCGTCACTGCCGTCGTGGCGCTTGTAGCCCTGGGCGTGAGCGTGCTCGCGCTCGCCATCCTGTGAGCGCACCTTCGTGAGTGCGGAACTGCCGCCCGAGGGCACTCCTGTCCACGGTGGCACCCAAGCGATCGATGCGGCCAGGCGCCACGGCGCACATCACCTCTTCACACTGTCGGGCGCTCATATCTTCCCGCTGTACGACGCTGCCGTCGGAGGCGCGGGAACGGTCGCGTCCGGAGCGGCGGGGCCCATGCGCATCGTCGACGTCCGCCACGAGCAGACGGCCGTCTTTGCCGCTGAGGCGATGGGGAAGCTCACTCGCATGCCGGGCTTCGCCGCCGTGACGGCTGGCCCGGGCATCACCAACGCGGTGAGTGCCGTCGCGGGTGCGTGGATCAACGGGTCACCACTCGTCGTCGTCGGCGGCCGCGCTCCCGACGGTCGCTGGGGCTCAGGTGCCCTGCAAGAGATCGACCATGTGCCTCTCCTCTCCCCCGTGACGAAGTCTGCCGTCACCGTGCACGACGCGTCGGGGGTCCATGCCGCTGTCGATGAGGCGTTTGCCGTCGCGGGATCCGCCCACCGTGGCCCTGCGTTCGTCGATGTCCCCATGGACGTGCTTTTCACCCCGGGAGTCCCCACGGCTTCGGCTGACGTCCGCCCACCCCTTCCGGTCGTCGGCGATCTCGAGCACATCGCCTCGTTGCTCCGCGGTGCCGAGCGCCCCGTGCTCATCCTCGGCAGCGACGTCTGGGCGGACGGCGCCGATGCTGCCGCGCGCACTTTCGTCGACGTCACAGGCATTCCGGTCATCGCCAATGGGATGGCCCGGGGGATCCTGCCACCTGAGCATCCACTGCTGGTGACTCGCGCACGCGGCGCGGCCTTCGCGGGGGCCGACATGGTGATGGTGGTGGGTACCCCGCTCGATTTCCGACTCGGCTACGGCAGTTTCGGCGATCCCCCCGCCCCGGTCATCCATGTCGCCGACGCGCCCGGCCAGATCGCTGCACATCGCGAACTCGCCGCCAGTGCCAGCGGAGACCTCACCCAGTTCTTCCTCCGGCTCGCCGAGGAGTTCAGCGACCCACTGCCGATCACGGAGTGGTCGAGTGGGCTGCGCGAGCGTGCCCTGGCCGCGATCGCAGCCGATACCGCAGATCTGACGAGCGATGCCGACCCCATCCATCCGGCGCGCATCTACGGGGAATTGCTGCCTCGGCTTGCCGACGATGCGGTGGTCATCGGCGACGGAGGCGACTTCGTGTCCTTTGCGGGCCGCTATGTCGAGCCCGCCCTGCCCGGGCATTGGCTCGATCCGGGTCCGTACGGATGCCTCGGCACGGGCCCGGGATACGCCATGGCAGCGCGCCTCGCGCACCCCTCCTCACAGGTGGTGCTGCTGCTTGGCGACGGTGCGGCCGGCTTCTCCCTCATGGACGTCGACTCGCTCGTCCGCCACGACCTCCCCGCTGTCATCGTCATCGGCAACAACGCTGGGTGGAATCTCGAGCGCCATCCGATGAGGTTCCTCTATGGCTATGACGTCGCGGCGGATCTGCAGCCCACGCGGTACGACGAGGTCGTGCAGGCGCTCGGAGGTGCAGGCGAGACGGTCACGCAGCCTCAGGACATCGGCCCGGCGCTCGATCGAGCGTTCACCTCAGGAGTGCCCTACGTCATCAACGTGATGACCGATGCCGACGTCGCCTACCCGAGGTCGACGACCGGCGTCTAGCGGCGACGCTGCGAGCCGGCGCAGAGTTCGAGGATGACCGGCTTCGCATCCTGCGCACCACCGGACCATCCCCACGGCCGCAATTCGATGTGCAGGTGCACCGCGCCCGGCGACCCCGAATCGCCCATGGTGCCGATGAGCTGACCGGCCTTCACGGTGTCGCCGAGCCCGACGAAGATCTCGTCGAAGTGGCCATAGAACCACATCGACCCCTTCTTGTCGGTGATGTCGAGGATGAGGGCGCCATTGGACTGATAGCCGCTGCGGGTGACCTTGCCGGCATCGATGGCGTAGATCGGCGTGCCGCGGGTGCCAAGCATGTCGAATCCCTGGTGATTGCGCCCCGCTCCGAGGCCGTCGCCGTTCCGGAATTCCACGGCCGGGCAGTAGCGGCCATCGACCTGCACATCGCCGAAGGACTCATCCGCCCGGGCCGCCTCGCGGGCCACGGCGCGTCCGAGGATCGCCCACGTCTCGGCCGCGACGACGCCCGTGGGCTCGATGCCGTTGGCCGCCTGAAGTTTGGTGACCGCGATCCGTGTCACGGGCCCGAAGTACCCCGTCACGTCGACCTCGAGAGCGCGCTGCAGGACGTTGACCGGCTCGCCCTTGCTGCCCGTCTTGAGTTCGGGGGCCTGGGTGGCGAAGGCGGGAGTGCGGGGCTTCGTGGGGGCGGCTTGGCTGGCCGCAGGGAGCGCTGTGAGGGTCCCGACCGCGACGGCAGCGACGAGCGCTGCGGCGAAGGATCGGCGTACCGCCATGAGCCAGCCCCTCCGTGGTCGGGTTGCGGGGACTCCCCTCGTGCCGGGAAGTCTTTAGCGCCTGCCTGCGACAGACCTGGGAAATATAACAGGATGGTCACGACGGGGCACCCGGGGCCTCGTGGTGGCCCGATTCCACGAGCCTCCCCGCCTGGAGATGCGCCTTCCGTAGGCGATTGAGGTCAACCCGGCAGACGGGCGAACCCCCGAAGGAGGATTCCGGGCGAGGGCTCGCGGTCCCGCTCGCTGAGGCGCTCGAAGCCGGCGGAGGCGTAGAGGTCAGCGGCGGGCTCATTGCCCTCGATGACACAGCACACCAGCGGCCGATCACCCGCGTGCGCGATCACGGCGTCGAGCAGGTCCCTGGCGATGCCCTGCCGCCAGGCGTGTGGGGCGACCGCCATGAAGCGGAACTCCACTTCGCCGGGAGCGGCCACCTCGGCGAGGGACTCCCCGGCTTCGACGAGCGTTGCGGTGCCGACGAGTTCGCCCTTGCGAAGGGCCACGAGGATTGTCGAGCCGGTGGCCTGACCGGGGGCATCGCGCAGGATGTCGGCATAGCCGCTCTCCCCCTCGGCCATCCCGTATCCCGCAACATAGGCGGCGACGCGAAGCTCGCCCACCGCGGGGAGCTCCTGGGGCAGCGCCTCCCGGACGATGAGATCGCGGCCGGCGCGCTCCAGGAAAACCGCCCGGCGGACCACGACACGGGTGACCTCGCCTCGAGCGATCATGACCGGGCCGGCACCGATGTCGTGGTGCGCGACTACCTGGAATCTCACGAGGCGGCCGTCGCGGTGGGCTACCTCGGCGAGTACGTCGACAGCGGCGCCCATCGGTGATGCTGCGAGGTGCTCGACGTCGACGCGGGTGCCCACACTCGTCTCGTCGCCACCGAGTCCGGGAAGGGCAGCCACGGTCGCGGCTTCGAGCCAGGCGACGAGGCGTGGAGTCGCAAGGACGGGTACGTCCCCGCTGCCGAGGGAGATAGCCGTGTCAGATTCAGTGACGACGTAGGAGAGTCGCGCTTGGGCACGGTTCACGGCGTGCGCCGCCTCGTCAGTCGACAAGGGTCACGAGGACGTCGCCCTCGTGGACGACATCGCCAGGGCGCACGGGTATGTCGCGGACAGTCCCGGCCACCTCGACGATGACGGGGATCTCCATCTTCATGGACTCCAGGAGCAGGAGCGTGTCCCCTGCGGCGACGGCGCTTCCTGGCTCGACCAGCACCGAGTGCACTTGCGCCACCATCTCGGCGAAGATGTCCACGTCAGGAGTTGGGACGCTTGCCGTGGTTGGCGCCCTTCTTCTTGCGATCGCGCTTCTTGCGTCCGCGCTTGCTCATGCCTGACTCCTTCTGCCTTTTCGTCGGCGTACCCGCCGGGGAGCAATCGTGGCATACGCCGCCCCACGCGCTGGCGGCGGCGGGGACTGGCCGGACGGCTGCACGAGTTCCGCCCGTTATCGACGCTAAGGAGCGTCTTGGCGTCGACAACGGGCGGAGGTGGTGCATCGCCCCCGGATACCGGGACACCCGGGGGCCTAGGCCTGGCGGCGGTAGGTGATGCGGACCTCGGAGATGCGGGCGACGATGCGGACCCTCAGCTCCTCGGGAGCGCGCTCCTCGCAGCAGGTGCGGTGCACGAGGGCCTTGACCATCTGCTCGAGGCGATACTGCTCCGCACACGGCGGGCAGGCCTGCAGGTGCCCTGCGATCGCCTCGGCCATCGAGGCTTCGCACTCCTGGTCGAGGTAGTCGTACACCCGTGAGAGAGCCTCACCGCAGGTGCACGGCTCGCACGCGCTCATGACGCTCCCCCGTCGGCCACGAGGTAGCCCTCGGAGATGGCGTAATCCTCGAGCGAGGTGCGCAGTTGCTTGCGGCCGCGATGCAGTCGCGACATCACCGTGCCGATCGGCGTGTCCATAATGTCGGCGATCTCCTGGTAGGAGAACCCCTCGACGTCGGCGAGGTAGACCGCCATGCGACGTTCCTCGGGCAGCTCGCTCAACGCATTGTTGATGATGTCGTTGGGCAGCCGGTCAAGTGCCTCGGCCTCTGCCGAGCGGAGTTCGCCGGTCGAGTACGCCTGGGTGTAGCGCATCTGCCAGTCGTCGAGGTCGTCGGTGTCCGTCTGCAACGGCTGACGCTTCTTCTTGCGATAGGTGTTGATGTAGGCGTTGGTGAGGATGCGGAAGAGCCAGGCCTTGAGGTTGGTTCCCGGCGTGAAGGAGTGAAAGGCCGCGAAGGCCTTGACGAAGGTCTCCTGCACGAGGTCCTCGGCGTCCGCTGGGTTGCGGGTCATCCGCAGGGCGCCGCCGTAGAGCTGGTCGAGGTAGGGCAGGGCATCACGCTCGAAGCGCGCGGCGCGCTCCTCGTCGGTCTCGTCGGCGAGCACCACGGGAGCATCGGTCTCGACCTGGGATTCATCCATCCCTGTCGAGGGTACGCCGATCCCCGCGGGCCCGAGATCCGCCCGGATCCCGGGTAGCCCCTCCATAGAGGGCGTCGAGGCGAGACCTGTGAGCACGAGACCCCCAACACTCGGGGGTGACCGGTCATTCCCGAGGTCAATCGACGAGGGGCAGTTGCCCGTCCGTCAGATCCACTGGATCGAGCAATTGGGGACCCTGGTTGCGGACGGAGTTCACCGCCGTGGAGACGGGATAGATATCCCAGAAGCCCGAGGGAGTGGGAGCCAGCATCTCAGCCAGGATCTCCTGGCCCGACGTCTGCGGATCCAGCCACGCTGCCCGCTGCTCCGGCAGCACCGCGACGGGCATTCGATCGTGAATCCGGCCGACGTTGTCGCGCGCCGCGGTCGTGATGATCGTCGTCGACAGCAGCCAGGCACGGGGGTCCTCGTCGTCTGGCACCTCGGGGTCGCGCCACCATTCATAGAGTCCGGCCATCGCTAGGCCGGTGCCATCCGCGGGGTGCAGGAAGTACGGCTGCTTCGGCGGCTTCTTGCCAGCAGCGGTCAGCACGCCCTCGGCAGGCGCCTGCCACTCATAGAATCCGTCGGCCGGCAGCAGGCAGCGCCGCGACGACAGTGCACGCCGGTACGCCGGCTTCTCCGCCACCGTCTCCGCGCGGGCGTTGATCATGCGATTGCCGACACTCGGATCCTTGGCCCACGAGGGCACGAGTCCCCACCGAGCGACGTCGAGACGTCGCGGATGATGACCGGTCTCATCCGGCTTTCCGTCACGCACGACGTAGACCTCATTGGTGGGTGCGATGTTGTAGCGCGCGGGCAGGTCGGTCGTGGGGGGAACCTCGACGTCGAACTCCTCGACGAGCGCTGCCGGCTCACGCGATGCCGCATATCTCCCGCACATGGGACCAGCCTGCCTCATCGGATCTACGGCTACGCTCGCCGTATGGACGAGGTGACTGACGCCTGGTCGGCCCCCACCGCCGCAGGCCCCGTGTCGGCCACCGTCGCCGTGCCCGGGTCCAAGTCGGCGACCAACCGCGCTCTCGTCCTCGGCGCCCTCGCTGATGGCCCGTCAACCATCAGCTCGGCGCTCGCCGCACGCGACACCCACCTCATGGCCGGGGCGCTCACCTCACTCGGCGTCGACGTTCTCGAGGAGGGGGTCGATCCCGTCGGCAACATCGACTGGCGCGTTACCCCCGGTCCGCTGCACGGCAACGCACACGTTGACGTCGGCCTCGCGGGCACCGTGATGCGCTTCCTCCCGCCCGTTGCCGCGCTTGCTACCGGCCCCGTTGACTTCGACGGTGATCCCCGCGCACGCGAGCGCCCGCTCGGCCCCATGCTCGATGCGCTTCGCGCCCTCGGCGTCGCGGTCACTGACGTTGCTGGATACCTGCCCATTCGTGTCGACGGCAGGGGATCTGTCCGCGGCGGTGCCATCCAGATCGATGCATCAGCCTCCAGTCAGTTCGTCAGCGGCCTACTGCTCTCCGCTGCGCGATTCCACAACGGGCTGACACTCACGCACACCGGTCGCGAGCTGCCGAGCCTTCCGCACATCACGATGACCCTCCATATGCTCGCCGAGCACGGCGTCCACGTGGACTTCGACGCAGGCGCATCGACCTGGACCCTCGCACCCACGGCCATCCACGCCGTCGACCGACGGATCGAGCCCGACCTCTCGAATGCAGGACCTTTCCTCGCAGCCGCCATGGCGACCGCGGGCACCGTGACTATTCCCGGCTGGCCGCAGCACACCACCCAGGCCGGTGACGACCTACGTGGACTGCTCGCGGAGATGGGCGGCACAGTCGACCTCCACGGCGAGGGCCTCACGCTCACTGGTCCAGACGAGATCCGAGGGCTCGACGTCGACCTCGGCCAGGTAGGCGAGCTCACTCCCGTCATCGCGGCGCTGGCTGCCCTGGCAACGACACCATCTCGCCTGCGCGGCATCGCACACCTTCGCGGACATGAGACCGACCGACTAGCTGCCCTCGCGGAGTTGCTCACCGTGCTGGGTGGATCAGCACGCGAGACGGAGGATGGCCTCGCCATCGAGCCGTCCTCATCCATGCACGGCGCCACCGTGTCGTCGTACGGCGATCACCGCATGGCGACTGCTGCTGCCGTCATTGGACTCGTCGTGCCCGATGTACGGATTCTCGACATCGGCACGACTGCCAAGACGCTCCCGGACTTCACCAGCATGTGGCAGCACATGCTCGCGGGGGCCTGATGGCGCGCGGGCGCGGCCGCGACCTGGACGAGGATGACGTCCGGGTCCGCCCATCCCGCGGCAAGTCCCGGCCGCGCACCAAGGACCGGCCCACGCATGCCGACGCCGCGCCGGCGATGATCGTCGCTGTCGACCGTGGCCGCTTCACGCTCGCCGACGAGGACGGCGCGCAGGTGCTGGCGGTCAAAGCCCGTGAGCTCGGTCGCAAGGGTGTCGTCGTCGGCGATCGCGTCGGCTTCACCGGTGGCGGCAGTAGCGTCGATGACCTCGCGCGCGTGGTCCGCATCGACGATCGCCGCACCGTCCTGCGCCGCACCGCCGATGATTCGGACCCCGTTGAGCGGGTCATCGTGGCCAATGCCGACCAGTTGGGGATCGTCGTCGCGCTCACCAACCCCGAGCCACGACTCGGCTTCATCGACCGCGCCCTGGTCGCGGCATACGACGCCGGAATCTCCCCCCTCCTGCTGCTCACCAAGGCCGACCTGGCCGACGCGCAGCCACTCATTGATGCCTACGCCGCCCTTGACGTCCCTGCCGTGCGCATCGCCCGCGGCGGTGGCAAGGCTCCCCTCCGCGCTGACCTCGACGCCGTGCGCGAACACCTTCGCGACCAGGTGACAGTGCTCGTCGGCCAATCCGGAGTGGGCAAGTCGACCCTCGTCAACGCGCTCGTGCCTGGTGCCGATCGTGCGACTGGTCGCGTCAACGACGTCACCGGCCGCGGCCGCCACACCTCGACGTCCGCGGTAGCCCTGGCCCTGCCCGAAGGCGGCTGGATAGTGGATACGCCTGGGGTGCGCAGTTTCGGCCTCGCGCACGTCTCGCCGGACACGGTCGTGCGTGCGTTCGACGACCTCGCTCCCGGACTCGAGGCGTGCCCGCGGAGTTGCACGCATGATGAGGAGGAGTGCGGGCTCGACGCCTATGTCGACGGCGACGCCCACTTGGGCGCGCGACTTGAATCGCTGCGCCGACTCCTCCGCTCGCGTGGCTCATCGGACGACGGCGCCCCGTCCGATGAGATGGGCGCCGCCGACGTCTAGGACGTCGCGCTCAACCCGCGATCGATATCCGGCTCGATGAACACGTAGGTCGCTGTCGGCACGGCGGCCCGCAGGCGCGCCTCGGCATCGTCGATGCCCGCGGCTATCTCCGCGCCAGTGTCCGAACCGGTGATCGCGATCTTCGCGCCGACAAGGATCTCGTCAGGGCCGACGTGGAGAGTGCGCACGTGGATCACGCGATCTACGAGCGGTGATGACGCCAGTGCCGCTCGAATGGCCGCGTCCTCCTCGGGCAGCGCGCTCTCACCCACGAGCATCGCTGCCATTTCGAAGGCGAGGAAGACGGCGATGACCACGAGCAGCGTGCCCACGGCCATGGCCCCGAGCCCGTCCCACCGTCCATCACCGGTGGCGACTGCCATCGACACGCCGAAGAGCGCGAAGACAAGGCCCACCAGGGCGCCGAGGTCCTCCAGGAGGATGACGGGTAGTTCTGGCTGCCGCGCATCGCGCAGGAAGCGGAAGAGCGAGCGCTTGCCGCGGGAGCGGTTGGCCTCGCGAAACGCCGTGCGGAAACTGAAGCCCTCGAGCACGATCGCGATGCCCAGAACGACGAAGGCGATCCACGCGTCCGACAGATCTTCCGGATGCTGGAACTTGTGGAACCCCTCGTAGAGCGAGAACAGGCCACCCACGAGGAAGAGCACGATCGCCACGATGAAGCCGTAGACGTAACGGCGGCGCCCGTAGCCGAACTGGTGCTTCGCGTCGGGTGCCTTCTTGGCACGCTTGTTGCCCACGAGCAGGAGCACCTGATTGCCCGAGTCGGCGACAGAGTGAATGGCCTCCGACAGCATCGAGGACGATCCCGTGAACGCGAAGGCAACGAACTTGCTGATGGCAATACCCAGGTTCGCGAGCAGCGCGGCGAAGACAGCCTTGATCCCACCCTCGGTGCTCATGAGTTCTGCCCTGCACATGCGGTCCACAGGCCCGCGCCGGCACTCTGCGCCTCACGTTCGGCCTCCTGGAAGTCACGCTGGTGGGCGTAGCCGTCGGTGTAGGTGACCTCCTCGGCGTACCCCTCGCGGATGAGAAGCTCGTTGAGCATCGTCTGCTGATCGAGCCAGACGAAGGCCAGCGTGCGGTCGTACTTGTCCGTGAGACCCGAGACCTCGTCGTACTCCAGCCAAACCTGGCCGCCTTCGACGAGCGCCTTGGTGCGCGATGACGCTTCGGGTCCGAAGCACTCCACCGGGCGGTCAGGAGCCACGGTCTCGGGGGTGTCGATGCCGATAAAGCGGATGACGATCTCCTCGCCGTTGCGATTGACCCGAATGGTGTCGCCATCGACGGCACGCACAACCGAGTAGGGACCGTGGAGTGTGCCGGGCGCCGTGTCGGCGTCGCCGGCAGCCGACGAGCACGCGGTGAGCAGGCCCACGACCACAGCGCCGCATGCGGCGACGATCGAGCGCATGTCAGCCGGGCTGAGTGTTGTCGATGATGGCCTTCCAACTGGCCTCGGCGCCGGAGTGCCCGGTGCGAATCGTCCAGCCGGTGGTGATCAGCGCGGCGACGATGACGAGGACGGCGACGATCTGGGTGAGCAGGTCGCGCGCTCCGCGTCGGTCGAGCAGCCACAGCAGCAGGAGCACGATGAAGAAGCCCACGGCGATGAAGGGCAACAGCTCGCCCGCCTCGGCGTGCTCCCCGGGATTGCCCACGCGCTCAGCGAACTCCTCACCAGAGATCCGGCTCATGAACGCCGCGATCGTGCCGACGGCGGCTACGGCGACGACCGCGGGGCCGAAGCGGATCGAGAATCGCTGGGAGATGCCCATGACGATCGCGCCGATCGCGGCAAGGGGCAGCAGCACGATGGCCGCGTGCACGACGAGGACGTGCGTGGGCAGTCCGAAGACCGTGTCCGACATATCCCCAGGCTAGAGCCCCTCGCTAGCCTGAGCCCGTGACGACACCGGCCGACCTGTCACCTGATCTCGCCCTCGCCCTGCAACTCGCGGACGAGGCCGATGTCATCACCCTCTCCCACGCCCTACGCACGGATCTGCGCATCGAGACCAAGCCGGACATGTCGCCCGTCACGGAGGCCGACCAGGCGACCGAGCGAGCCCTACGTGACGGCATCGCGGCGGCGCGCCCTCACGACGCCATCGTCGGAGAGGAGTACGGCGGTGAAGCCGTGAGCGGACGACGATGGATCCTCGATCCGATCGACGGCACCAGGAACTACATGCGCCAGGTCCCCGTGTGGGCGACGCTCATCGCCCTCGCCGACGACGAGGCCATTCAGGTCGGAGTGGTGAGCGCCCCGGCACTTGGTCGGCGCTGGTGGGCGGCGCGGGGTCACGGGGCGTGGACGACCGGACCGGAGTCACCCGAGCCACGCCGCCTGAAGGCGAGTTCCGTCGCCGACATCGCCGATGCGTCCTTCTCCTTCAGCGATCCCGACAACTGGGACCGCCCGGCGCTGGACGAACTCATGGCGCGCGCGTGGCGCACGCGGGCCTACGGCGACTTCTGGTCGCACATGCTCGTCGCGGAGGGTGCTATCGACATCGCCGCCGAAGTCGGCCTGAGCCTGTGGGATGTCGCAGCGCTCGTGCCGGTCGTCGAGGAGGCGGGCGGCAGGTTCACCACCCTGGAGCGCGATACCGGACTCATGTCGATCACGACCAACGGTCCGCTACACGAGATAGTCCTGACGATCATTCGTGGCTGAGTCCGCGCGTCCACCAGGTCGTTGCGTGGACGTGCGAGGCTTCGGTGAAGAAGCACCGGCGCAGTACCGCCATGCTTGCGAGGTTGCCCTCTTCGCATTCGGCTACGACTTGCCGCACGCCCGCATCGCGCAGCCATTCGAGCAGCCCGAGCACCGCCTCGGTCGCGTAGCCGCGACCACGAGCGGACGGCACGAGGCCGTAGCCAATCTCGACGCGGCCATCGGCATCAGGCTCGCCTTTGCAGCCCACGCCACCGATGACCCGCCCGTCCCTGATGCGTCGAACCTGGAGCGGACCCCAGTCCCCCGCGGGCCAGTCGCCGGCTGCGACGAGAGCCGCGGCGACGAGGTCACCCTCGGTCGGGTAGTCCGGGGCGCCGTTGATCGTCCGTCCCTCCGCGACCGCAGCCCACTGCTCTGATGTGAGCGATTCGAGCGTGAGACGCGAGGTCTGCACCATCATGTCGCGATCACATCACAGACCTGGACACGTGCGCGCCCCAGGGCAACCATGGAGGAGGAGGTAATCGCCATGAAGATTTCGCAGATCCTGGCCGCCAAATCCACCGGCACCATCACCATCGCGCCCGACGCGAAAGTCGCCGAGTTGCTCAGCCTCCTGGCCGAGCACCGCATTGGCGCGGTTGTCGTATCCGCCGATGGAGCGCACATCGACGGAATCGTGTCGGAGCGCGACGTGGTGCGCGCCATGGCTGCTGACCCTGACGCCGGCGCAACCGGGGGCGTGCGACCCAAACCCGTGAGCGCCATCATGACCGCGGATGTGCGCACCCTCCATCCCGACGACACGGTGGACGATGCCATGCAGGTGATGACCACATCGCGCATCCGGCATCTGCCGGTCGTCGACGCGGGGGAACTGGTCGGCATCGTGAGCATCGGCGATGTCGTCAAGGCTCGCCTTGCCGCCCTGGAGGACGAGCGGGCCGCGCTGGTCGACTACGTCACGCGCGGCGGGTGACCACGAGCGGCAGCGGGTCCGCCGGGCGCAGAGTCACGAGAGCCGCGGGGCGCGGCGTCACCCCCGGCAACCGCGTGAACTCGAGTTGCCGCAGGAGCACCGCGAGCACCGTCATTCCCTCGACGTAGGCGAAGTCGCGCCCGATGCACATGCGAGGCCCGAGCCCGAATGGCCAAAAGACCGCATCGCCGGTGGCTCCACGGCGATGCCCATCAAGGAAGCGTCGCGGATGGAAGTCCGCGGGCTCATCCCAGAGCATGGGATCGCGCTGCGCGATGTACGGCGTCATGATGATGAGCGAACCCGCTGGGATCTCTCGCCCGGCCAGCACATCGCCCTCACGTGCCTGGCGCGATACGAGCCACACCGGCGGATACAGCCGCATCGCCTCGTCGAACACCGCGCGAGTCCACGGGAGCCGATCGAGGTCGGCGTACGACGGCCCACGATCACCGAGCACGTCGCCCAGTTCGCGTGCCACCTCCGCCTGGATATCGAGATCGCCGGCAAGGAGCCACAGGACCCAGGTGAGTGCGCTCGCCGTGGTCTCGTGTCCGGCGACGAGGAACGCCACGAGCTCGTCGCGGACCTCCGACACCGGGATCGGCGGATCGGCGATCGACGCATCGACAAGAAGGTCCAGCAGAGTCGCGGGCTCATCCGCTCCCCTGCCACGCTGGCGCGAGGAGATCATGGATGCCACCGCATCATCGAGCTGAGCAAGAGCGGCACGAAGGGCGCGGGTACGTCGAGTCGGCAGCCACTGAGGCGGCTGCACCGGCACCTGGGCGCGAGCGACCACGACATCGAGCGCCTCGATCGTCGCGCGCGCAAGCCGATCAGCATCCGCGGAGAGGTCGGTGCCGAAGAGTGAAGCGCCCACCGTCTCGAGGGCGACCCGCATCATCGCCTCGTCCACGTCGATCACGGCGCCTCTCTCGGGCCCGGCGGGTCGGCGAAGCCGCCCCTGTCGGGCTGCATCCCCCCAACGCGCGAGCAGATCCTCGGCGCCCCTAGCCGCATGCCCGACCACGCCCTCGAGCACCTGGTGATGGAAGGCAGGCTGCACCATGCGCCTCTGGCGCCGCCAGACGTCGCCCGACGTGGTGAGCAGTCCCTCGCCCGTGACGAGCGAGAGAGAGCGGTACTGGATCGTCTCCTTGTCGTAGTCCTTCGCCTTGGTGACCAGGACCCGGCGCACTGCTTCGGGGTCGGAGACGAGGTAGGACGGCGGCGACGGGATAGGGAACTGCACGACGGGGCCGTACTCCCTGGCCATCTGCTCGAGGAAGCCGAGGGCATCGGTGCGGATCGTGCGAATGGCTCGCAACATCTGCGGCCCGCTCGGGCCGGGCGCGGTGGCCGGCGTGCGGAAGTAGCGGCGATTGGGCACGCCCTCGCGCGAGACCACCTCCTGCTGCACACGGTGAGCCTATGCGGCTGCCGCGGGACGGTTGGACCCGGCAAGATGTGCTCATGAGCGTGCACCCCCGCGCGGGCCAGACTGCCCAAGACGACGACCTCATCGACATTGCCGCACTCGTCACGGCCTACTACACCGGTCATCCCGATGTGGGCGATCCAGGACAGCGCGTTGCCTTCGGAACTTCCGGGCATCGCGGCTCGTCGTTCGCCAACGCCTTCAACGACGACCACATCGCGGCGACCACCCAGGCGATCGTGGAATACCGCAAGAAGCAGGGGATCAACGGCCCACTGTTCCTGGGCCGCGACAGCCATGCCCTGAGCCAACCGGCCTGGGCCACCGCACTCGAGGTCCTCGCCGCGCACGGTGTCACGGTCATGATCGATGCGCGGGATGCGCTGACACCCACGCCGGCCATCTCTCACGCCATCCTGCGCCACAACGCCGGGCGCAAGCCGGAGGACCCGGGCCGCGCCGATGGCATCGTCGTGACGCCCAGCCACAATCCCCCCAGGGACGGCGGGTTCAAGTACAACCCGCCCGATGGTGGCCCTGCCGGTTCGGAGATCACCTCGATCATCCAGGCCCGAGCCAATGAACTCCTCGCCGCCGGACTCGACGGCGTACGACGCGTGACCCTGCCTCGGGCGCTCGCCGCATCGAGTACCGAGCGATACGACTACATGCGTCACTACGTGGATGACCTGCCATCGGTGGTGAACATCGATGCGATCCGTGTCGCCGGCGTTCGCATCGGGGCCGATCCCCTAGGCGGCGCCAGCGTTGACTACTGGAGCGCGATTGCCGACACCTATGACCTGAATCTCACGGTCGTCAATCCTCGCGTCGATCCCACGTGGCGATTCATGACGCTCGACTGGGACGGCAGCATCCGTATGGACTGCTCCTCCCCGTACGCCATGGCCTCGCTCATCGATCGCCGGGCCGACTACGACATCGCCACGGGCAACGACGCTGACTCCGATCGTCACGGCATCGTCACCCCCGATGGTGGCCTGATGAATCCCAACCACTTCCTTTCCGTCGCCATCGACTACCTCTACTCGCGTCGCGAGGACTGGCGGCCCGATGCGGCCGTCGGCAAGACGGTGGTGAGTTCGTCCATGATCGACAAGGTCACCGCTTCCCTAGATCGGCGACTCTGGGAGGTGCCGGTCGGCTTCAAGTGGTTTGTGCCCGGGCTCATCGACGGCACCGTCGGCTTCGGTGGAGAGGAGTCCGCGGGTGCCTCGTTCCTGCGACGTGACGGCAGAGTCTGGACGACCGACAAGGACGGGATCATCCTGGCCCTGCTCGCGTCGGAAATCCTCGCCGAGACCGGCCAATCGCCTTCACGGCACTACCGCCGCCTCACCGAGGCCCACGGAGACCCCGCCTACGCTCGCATCGATGCCCCCGCGACTCGCGAGCAGAAGGCAGCGCTCGCGGCCCTCACGCCCGAGCAAGTCACGTCCACCGAACTCGCCGGCGAGCCCATCACGCGCGTGCTCACCCGGGCTCCGGGCAACGACGCCCCGATCGGTGGACTCAAGGTCGAGTCGGCTCACTCCTGGTTTGCTGCGCGCCCGTCAGGCACCGAGGACGTCTACAAGATCTACGCCGAGTCCTTCCGCGGTCCCGAGCATCTCGCCGAGGTGCAGCGGGCAGCGCGCGCGGTCGTCGACGCCGCGCTGGGCTGATGGCGGCGTCGTGAGCATCACGCAGCGCAGTGTCACCGGTGGCGGACGGGAGTTCGAGGTCATCGACATCTCGCTACCCGGCATCCGGGTGAGCCTGCTCTCGCTCGGCGCAGCAATCCACAGCGTCGAGGTGCCGGATGCTCGAGGCACGTTCGGTCACGTGCATCTGCACCTGCCGGATGTCACCGAGTACGCCGACACCTCACTCAATCCCCACCTCGGCGCGACCGTAGGCCGATATGCCAACCGGATCTCCGGCGGCCGCTTCGCGCTCGACGGACGCGACTATGCGCTCGACGTCAATAACGGGCCTAACACTCTCCACGGGGGACGCTGTGGCTTCGACCGGCTGCGCTGGGATATCGCGGAGGTGACCGAGGACGCCGATGAGGCGGCGGTGACCTTCACCCTGCATAGCCCAGACGGCGACATGGGCTTCCCCGGTGCCCTAGACGCGGTGACGTCGTACCGCATCACTCCAGGACGGCTGGCCATCGACATGTCGGCCACGTGCGATGCGCCTACGGTCGTCAGCCTTGCCAACCACGGCTACTGGAATCTCGATGCATCGCGGTCGATCGACGGACATGCCCTCGAGGTCCCCGCGCAGCGCCGACTCGCCATGGATGCCACGGGCATCCCCGTTGGGATCACCGACGTGGACAACACGCCCTACGACCTGCGAATCCCATCGCGGCTCGGTCCAGTGATCCGCGCAACTGGAGGGCTGGACGACTGCTACCTCCCGGATGGGGAGGGTGTGCGGATCGTGGCACGCCTCGCGGGCGCCACATCAGGTCGCATGATGACGGTGGCCAGCGACGCCCCCGGCTTGCAGGTCTACTCGGGCAACAGCCTGCATCCTCCGTTCGCACAGCATCAGTCGATCTCGCTGGAGGCACAGCGACTGCCCGACGCACCCAATCAGCCAAGCCTCGGCTCGTGTGTGCTGCGACCAGGAGAGTCCTACGCCACGACGACGGTCATCGACTTCACCGTGGCGTAGCCCCGATCAGGACGGGTTGTCGCGGTTGTAGAGCTCCCACTCGTCGATCTGAGTGCCATCGGGGAGGGTGCAGATGCCCGTGGAGAGGTCCACGGTGCCACCCTGCTCCTCGCAGTAGGCGGATGCGGGATTGTTCATCGTCTCCTCCGGCGTGGGAGCATCATCGCCGCCGCTGCCACCTCCGCAGGCGGCAAGCAGCAGCCCCGCGCAGGTCGCGGCGATGGCCGTGGTGATTGATCGCATGGCTCCTCCTCGGGTGAGCATCGGGTGAGTGCTGCGCCGAGGCTACGCCCTGAGCCCCACGCCGCGCGGCGCACTAGGCTGGCGTGTCCCGTCCACCAGAGGAGCACCATGCAGGCCAAGGCATACGCAGCAGCAGAGGCAGGCGCCCGCCTGGCCCCCACGACCATCGAGCGGCGCGACGTCAGCCCTCGCGACGTCCTCATCGAGATCGATGCGTGCGGCGTATGCCACTCCGATATCCACCAGGCCGAGGCCGACTGGGGCATGGACATCTTCCCCATGGTCCCCGGCCACGAGATCGTCGGACGGATCACGCAGGTCGGGTCCGAGGTCACGAAGCACTCTGTTGGTGACCGAGTGGGTGTCGGCTGCTACGTCGCGTCCTGTCGCGCATGCCCCGCCTGCGAGGCCGGCGATGAGAACTACTGCCCCGACTGGTCGACGACGTACAACGGCTACGAGCGCGATGGCGTCACGCCGACCTACGGCGGCTATGCCGACAACATCGTGGTCGACGAGCACTATGTGCTGCGCATCCCCGAGGGCCCGGACAGCCAGTCTGTCGCGCCGCTTCTGTGCGCAGGGATCACCGTCTACCCGCCGCTCAAGGACTATGCCGGACCCGGCAAGGAGATCGGCGTGATCGGCCTCGGCGGCCTCGGCCACGTGGCGGTGCGCATCGCCAAGGCCATGGGCTCGCGCGTGACAGTCTTCAGCCACTCCCCCGGCAAGGAGGCCGACGCCAAGCGGCTCGGCGCCGACGCCTTCGCCTCGTCCACGGACACCAGCGCCTTCACGGCGATGCGGATGTCATTCGACATGATTCTCAGCACCGTGTCGGCACCCATCGATGTCGATGCCTACCTTTGCCTGCTCAAGACCCGCGGCACGCTCTCCATCGTCGGCCTCCCCGTCGAGCCACTCACATTCGAGGCCGGCAATCTCGTTGGCGAGGCGCGCACGATCGTCGGCGCCAAGCTCGCCGGTGTCGATGCGACGCAGGAAATGCTCGACTTCTGTGCCGAGCACGGCATCGTCGCCGACGTCGAGGTTATCGACATCGCCGACGTGAACGAGGCCTGGCAGCGCGTGAAGGACTCCGACGTGCGCTACCGCTTTGTCATCGACATCGCCGGGTCGCTTCGAGACTGATCAGCCGGCCCTGAGGACCTCGGCGACGGCGAGGGGTGCGCCGTGCACGAGGTCGTGGGATTCGATCATCCAGAGCTCCGCAATGACACATCCGACGAAGCCCCACCAGCGCAGTCGATCGGTGTCGTAGCCGGTGACCTCGGCGTAGATCTCCGCCCGCCTGCGAGCCTTGCGCGCGAGCTCGCTTCCGTCCATGCCGCGAGCATCAGCGCCCTCGATGAGCCCGCGCGGATTGGCGAGGAGGGCCGCGGACTCGAAGGCCGGGTCGCCGATCCATCCGTGCGGGTCGATCGCCCGCCAACCGTCCCCGGTGTTGAGGACATTGAGGTGCTGTAGGTCACCGTGGAGGACCACAGGGTCGACCTCGTCTGCCATGAGCTCGAGGAATACCCGCCGCGCGTCGGCGATCAGGCCCTGCGGGATCCGCGGGTCCTCTGCACGGTCGAAGGCTGTGCCGATCTCCCGCAGGTGCGGCAGGTCAGCGACCCCCGACTGGCAGGAGTGAAGCCTCGCGGCCAGTGCCGCGATCTCCCGCGTCGCCGCGTCGTCGTCCGTGCGGGCCAAGGGGCGGATGTCGTCACCAGGAAGGACGCGTCTGGTGACCAGGAGGCCAAGCGTGACGTCGTGCTCCACCACTGAGGTGGCCGCCGCGAGGCGATAGGCCCCTAGGGCCACCGCCTCGCGCCGGCGCTGCTCGACGTCTCCCGCCTTGACGACGACGTAGTCCTCCCCTCGCATCCCCCACCAAGCGAAGGGGTGATCGTCAACCTGCTCAAGGCGATCGATCCCCCACCGGGCGAGCGCGGCCGACTGCCCCGCCGTGAGGGTCATGCGCGCTGCGTCGAGCGCAAGACGGCTGTCAGCGGGATGAGCGCCAGCGCCGCGACCACCACAACGCCCATACCCCAGGGGATCCCGGCGGCCTGCGCGATGAATCCGACGGCGAGCGGGGACACGACGAAGCCAATGCGCGAGAACCACGTAACAAGGGCAACACCCATGGCGGGTGAAACGCCGGGCAGGGCAGCTGCAGCGCGCATCGCCGCGGGGAAGAGCGTGGCGACCCCGAAGCCCGATACCGCGGCAGCCACGACGAAGGCCAGCGGTGAGCCGATGATGAGTGCCGCGGTCATGGCGACGGCGACCGCGGCCATAGCGAGGCGGATCCAACGCACCTCGCCGATCGTGTCGACGATGCGGTCTCCGGTGAA
>JBMTDJ010000033.1:0-20174 GCA_049431945.1 Candidatus Nanopelagicales bacterium
GCTTCTCGATGACCCGCTTGACCTTGCCGAGTTCGTCCATGAGGCCGACCTTGGTGTGAAGGCGGCCCGCCGTGTCGATCACGACAGTGTCGACGGCGGCCTCCGTGCCGATGCGCACCGCATCAAAGGCCACGGCAGCGGGATCACCACCCTCCGGTCCGCGTACGACCGCCGCCCCAACTCTGTCCCCCCACGTCTGCAATTGCTCCGCTGCCGCAGCACGGAAGGTATCCGCGGCCCCGAGGACGACAGTGCGATCCTCGGCGACAAGAAGCCTGCCGAGTTTGCCGGTGGTCGTGGTCTTGCCGGTCCCGTTGACACCCACGACGAGAAGCACCGCCGGGCCACCGGATTCCCGCTTGGTGCGCAGGCCGCGATCCATAGCTGGATCGACGAGGGCGACGAGCTCTTCGCGAAGCAGGGCCCGCACAGCCTCCGGCGAGGAGGGAGCCTCGGCGAGCACGCGCGCGCGAAGTCTCTCGATGAGTTCGACCGACGCGCTGACACCAAGATCCGCCGTGAGGAGCGTCTCCTCGATCTCATCCCACGTGGCTGCATCCACGGTGTCGCGCGACATGAGCGACAGCAACCCTCGGCCGAAGGCCGACTGCGATCGGGCGAGGCGTCGACGCAGCCGCGTGAGCCGTCCGGCGGCTGGCTCAGGCTGCTCAAGGCGGAACTCCTGGAGATCCCCCTCCTCCAGAACGATCTCGTCGAGGGGGGCCTCGGGCACGGTGTCGACGGACACCGTGTCGACCGACACCGCCTCGGCGATTGACCTGCGCGGGGTGTCCCGCGGCACGGTGTCGTCGTCACCCACCCCGGGGGCGTAGTCGATCCCAGGGCGCGGGGCCGCAGGAGGGACCGGACGTCGCCGCACGAGTGCGACGAGCACGCCGACGAGGACGAGAAGGGCGAAGGCGATGCCGATGATCAAGCCGAGGGAATCCACGCGGGCATCCTCTCAGGCGGAGACGGGATCGCGATCACGTAGTCGCTGCCCCACGATCTGGGTTACGCCATCTCCGCGCATCGAAGCGCCGTACAACGCGTCGGCGATCTCCATCGTCCGCTTCTGGTGCGTGACGACAATCAACTGCGATGCGGTGCGCAGTTCATCGATGGCATCGATCAGTCGGCCGAGGTTGACATCGTCGAGTGCTGCCTCGACCTCGTCGAGCACGTAGAACGGACTGGGGCGTGCTTTGAACAGGGCGATAAGGAACGCGACCGCCGTGAGGGAGCGCTCCCCACCGGAAAGCAGGGACAGACGCTTGACCTTCTTGCCGGGCGGGCGGGCCTCGACATCCACTCCGGTCATGAGCATGTCCGAGGGATCCGTGAGCACGAGGCGCCCGTCGCCGCCCGGGAAGAGGCGTGCGAACACGCGCTCGAACTCGCGTGCGGTGTCGTGGTAGGCCTCGGTGAAGACCGCCTCGACCCGCTCGTCCACCTCCTTGACGATCGCGAGGAGGTCCGTCCGCGACCGCTTGAGATCGTCGACCTGCTCGGCGAGGAAGCGGAGCCGCTCCTCAAGGGCGGTGAACTCCTCGAGAGCAAGCGGATTGACCTTGCCCAGCAAGGCGAGGCCACGCTCGGCCGACTTCAGTCTGCGTTCCTGCTGCGCGCGGTCGTACGGGTAGGGCTCGGGGGCCGGTGCCTCGGGGTCGACCTCGTCCCCGGGGGCAGCCGGCGTCGGCGGCACCATCTGATCAGGGCCGTATTCGACGATGAGCGCATCCGGCTCGATGCCGAACTCCTCGATCACCCGGCCCTCGACCTGCTCGATCCGCAGGCGCTGCTCCGCTCTGGCAACTTCGTCGCGATGCACCGAGTCGGTGAGGCGGTCCATCTCACCGCCCAGTTCGCGGAGCGACTGGCGGACGCGCTGCAAGGTCGCGTCTCGTGTGGCCTGCTGCTCCTCGCGCTCTCGTCGCTCGGCATCGGCGCGGGCGAGCGATGCTTCGAGGAAGCGCAGCACCATGTCGACTCCGCGCGACACTGCTCGGGCTACCTCTGCCTCGCGCGCTCTCTGCTCGCGGCGCTCGATGGAACGTCGGCGCGAGGCACGCTCATTGGCCGCGGCACGTTCTAGCGCCTCCGCGCGCGATGTCAAGGACGCGAGGCGCTCCTCCCCCGTGCGCACGGCGAGCCTGGCCTCCACCTCCCGAGCACGGGCCTGCTCGGCAGCCTGCGCGTACTCAGGTCGCCGGTCGGCGACATCCTCGTCGTCGCCCTCGGACTCCGCGACAGCCAGCCGCTGCTCGAGTTCACCCAGGGTGGCCTCGTCCGCAGCCAGGGCCTCGAGGGCCGCCTGCTCAGCTGCGGTAAGCCGGTCGGCCTCCGCCGTGGCCGCCCGCGCTGCCTGCCCGAGCAGGCCGAGCTGCTCGGCGACGGCCGCGAGCTGAGCGTCGGACTCGTGGAGTCGAGAGAGGGCGGCCTCGGCGGTCTGCGTCGCCTGCCGTTGGGCATCGAGCGCTGCCGCAAGCTCGAAGCGGGTGCGCTCGAGAGAGTGCTGCACCTCCTCGAGAGCGGTGGCCGCGTCGTCCACAGCGGACTGCAACTCGATGAGCGACGGCGCATCGCCTGAACCGCCGTAGGCCATGTGGGGACCGACGACATCCCCATCGCGCGTGGCAGCGGTGAAGCCCTGCTCCGCAGCACGCGACGCCGCGGGCAGGTCATCGACGACGACGACTCCCGACAGCCGGCCGACGAGCGCCCTGAGCAGTTCGGGCGAGCCGGAGATGACGTCGCTGACGCGTCTGGCACCGGACGGCGGCGTGGTCGGATCCGCAGTCGGATCCGAGCCCGCCCCGAGGACGACGACGCTGGCACGGCCCGCTGTATCGCGGTGGAGGAGCAGCAGGCCATCGATAGCCGAGCGGGCGTCGCGCACGACTACGGCGTCCGACAGCGGACCCAACGCGGCCGCAACACCGCGTTCATACCCGGACTCGATCGTGAGAAGTGAAGCAACGGTCCCGACAACGCCTACCGACTCGCCTGCCTGGAGGAGAGCGCCGGGTCCATCGCCACGGGCCAGAGCGATGCGCAGAGCCTCGAGGCGGGCGGCGAGCGCCGCCCTCTCGCGCTCGCTCTCCCGCTCCTGATGCCGAAGCCCCTCGACGTGGGCATCTGCCTCGGCGAGTGCGGCCTGCGTGACCTCGTACTGGGTGTCGAGGCCGAGTTCGCCCGCATCAAGTCCGGCTACCTGCGCCTCGAGTGCGGCGAACTCGCGCTGCGCGGTGGCCGCTCGAGCTCGCGCATCCTCACGCTGCGTGGCAGCCCGCTCGATCTCAACGGCGCGAGCCTCGCGCCGCGAGCGGGCGGCTGCGACGCGACCGGCAAGTCGCGCGAGGTTCTCCCGGCGATCGGCCTGGGAGCGAATGCCCTGGGCAACACGGCGCTCCTCGTCGGCGAGCGCGCGCTCGGCGCCGGACCGGGCCCCCACGGCATCGGCGAGCGACGATCGGTCGGCCTCCACCTGGCGACCCAGGGCGAACTCCTCTTCCCGCAGCCCGGCCGCCTCCGATTCGAGCGCTTCCGGATCGCGGCCGCTCTGGACCGCATCCTCAATCTCGGGCCCGATCAGGCGCAGGCGCTCGGACGCGAGTGAAGCCGTACCAAGGAATCGCTCACGCAGCGCGGACAGCGCGAACCATGACTGCTGTGCCGCCGCGAGCATGGGTGCGGCCGACTGAGCCTCGGCATCGAGCGCAGCCTCCTGCGCCGTCAGAGCCGCGAGTTGGCCTTCGACTTCGAGGCGACGCTCGCGAAGAGCTGACTCATCGGCGATCTCGGCGGCGAGACTCTCTCGGAACTGCGCGAGGTCATCGGCCATGAGTCGCAGGCGCGCGTCGCGGGCCTCAGCTTGGATCACGGCAGCACGGCGGGCCACCTCGGCCTGGCGCCCCAGGGGCTTCAATTGACGGCGAAGCTCCGTCGTCAGGTCGGTCAGCCGGGTCAGATTGCCCTGCATCGCATCGAGCTTGCGAAGGGCCTTCTCCTTGCGCTTGCGATGCTTGAGGACTCCAGCGGCCTCCTCGATGAAGCCACGACGATCCTCCGGCGACGCGTGCAAGATGGCGTCGAGCTGACCCTGCCCGACGATGACGTGCATCTCGCGGCCGATACCGGAATCAGACAGCAACTCCTGGATGTCGAGCAGCCGGCACGGGGTGCCGTTGATGGCGTACTCGGATCCCCCATTGCGAAAGAGCGTCCGAGAGATGGTCACTTCGGTGTATTCGATCGGCAGGGCACCATCGGTGTTGTCGATCGTCAATGCGACCTCGGCCCGGCCGAGCGGTGCTCGCCCGGAGGTGCCCGCGAAGATGACGTCTGCCATGTTGCCGCCGCGGAGCGACTTCGCGCCCTGTTCACCCATGACCCAGGCGATCGCGTCGACGATGTTGGATTTGCCGGATCCGTTAGGGCCGACGACGCAGGTGACACCGGGCTCGAAGGCCAAGGTGGTGGCCGAGGCGAAGGACTTGAAGCCCTTGAGCGTCAGGCTCTTGAGATGCACGCCGCCGACCCTACCCGCGGCCTCGCGTCAGCGGGGATCGGGCACGAGCAGGTCGTGGGCGAGGAGGCGCTCCATGTCGGCCAGGTCGGCAGCGGCGCGCAGGCGCTCCACCTCGGCCTCGAGGTCCTGGACCCGGGCCTTGAGACGTGCCACCTCGGCCGCCCAACGCGCATCCGGACCGACGTGCCCGTAGATGGCCTTGGCCATGACTCCTCCGATGACTGCGCGGCGCGAGCGCGCCGGGGCTCAGGGTGACAGCCCCCGCCGCGCGGCGTCAAACCTGGCGCCGGGGACGGCGCTGGCAGGCCGGGCAGCGATAGGAGGAGCGATTCATGAACGCCTCGCGAACGATGGCCCGGCCGCAGCGCTCACAGGGTTCACCCTCACGGCCGTAGGCCTTGAGCGACCGGTCGAACCACCCGCTCTCGCCATTGACGTTGACGTAGAGGGAGTCGAAGGACGTGCCACCCTCGGCGAGCGCCTCGGACATGACCGCGCGAACGTCGTCGAGGAGCACCCTGGCGCGCGCCGGTGCGATCCGCTGCCCAGGTAGGTCGTAATGGAGCCGGGCTCGCCACAGGGCTTCGTCGGCGTAGATGTTGCCGATACCCGACACGAGCGACTGGTCGAGCAGGCAACGCTTGACCCCCGATCCCCTGGCTCTGAGTCGACGGACGAAGTCCTCGTCGCCGAAGTCCGGGTCGAGCGGATCGCGGGCGATGTGGGAGACCGTGATCGGCACCCGCCCCAAGCCACCGTCATCAGTGAGCCCGTCCAGATGCATACCGCCGAACATGCGCTGATCGACGAAGTGAAGTTGCCTGTCCGCGCCATCGAGGTCGATGGACACCCGCAGGTGAGTCTCGGGCGGCGCGGTGCGCGCAGGCAGCAGCAACTGGCCGCTCATTCCGAGGTGCACGACGAGCGCCTCGTCACCATCGAGAGTGAGCCACAGGTACTTCCCACGTCGGCTCACCGAGACGATGGTTCGGCCAGTCAGTGCGCGGATCAGGTCACGGGGCCCAGCCTCGTGCCGGCGGACGGACCTGGGCTCGCGCACGTCGACCGACGTGATGACCCTGCCCGTGACATAGGGAGCAAGGCCCCGGCGGACGACCTCGACCTCGGGGAGCTCAGGCACCGGGATGTCGCAAGGTCACGGCACGATAGGCCGCCTCCGCAGCCTGCTGCTCCGCCTCCTTCTTCGATCGTCCTTCGCCCTCGCCGTAGACGTCGGCGCCGATGACTGCCGAGGCGCGGAATGCCTTGGCGTGATCAGGCCCGGACTCCTCCACGGCATAGTCGGGCGCGCCGAGATCCAGCGATGCCGTGAGCTCCTGCAAGGAGGTCTTCCAGTCCAGGCCGGCGCCAAGAGTCGCCGCCCGCGCCACGAGGGGATCGAAGAGGGTCCGCACCAGCCCCTCTGCCGTCGCGAGGCCGCACTCGAGATAGACGGCCCCGATCACCGCCTCGAGAGTGTCGGCGAGGATGGAGGACTTGTCGCGGCCCCCCGTGATCTCCTCGCCCTTGCCGAGGCGCAGATGCGCCCCGAGGTCGAGGCTGCGCGCTACGTCGGCCAGGGCTCGGGCGTTGACGATGGCAGCGCGCATCTTCGCGAGCTGCCCCTCGGACACGTCCGGGTAGTTCCGGTAGAGCGACTCGGTGACCACGAGCCCCAGCACGGAGTCGCCCAGGAACTCCAGGCGCTCGTTGGTCGGAATGCCACCATTTTCATAGGCGTACGACCTATGCGTCATGGCCAGGTCCATGGCCGATGTCGGCAGGGTGGCGCCGCACTCGTCGAGTACGCCGGCGAGGCCGCTCACGTGCCTGCCCCCTCGAGGACGCACCCGCCGGCAAGGTCGCCCACCGTCTCGGCCTTGTCCGCGCACCGGCAATACCAGCCCAGGTCGTCCATGGCGTCCTCCCAGCACACGCGAGCGAGGGAGTCCCAGCCCAGAGAAGCGAGCGGGGTGTCAGCGCGAACGACCATGGCCTCGAGACCGAGGACACGCGCCAGCGCGGCTACGGCAGCGGATCCAGCATCAGGCTGGCCCGCACGGGACTCAGCCATCGCCACGAGTCAGGTCAGACGTCGAGGACGCGGCGCTTGGCGTAGGTACCGCACGTCGGGCACACCGTGTGCGCCAACTTGGGCTCACGGCATCGGGCGCATGTGACCAGAGTGGGCGCGGCCGCCTTCCACTGGGAGCGGCGATGCCGGGTATTGGAGCGGGAGGTCTTCCGCTTGGGAACGGCCACGTCAGTCGTCCTTGTCCTCGTCGTGCGCACTGCTGCGCACTGTGTCGTCTTGCCTCTTGTCTTCGTGCACTGTTCTGTCGTGCACCTTGCCATCCTGCTGTCCTTCACTGAGCAGCGCCCCCAGCGCTGCCCATCGAGGATCGGTCTCCTCGTGACGATGGCCGGGGTCATTCGCGAGCAATGCGCCACAGTGCACGCATAGCCCGGGGCAGTCCTCCCGGCACACCGGCGCGATGGGCAGTCGCAGAACGACCGCATCTCGCACCGTCGCCTCGAGATCGATCAGATCGTCCTCGATGACGGGTGGGGCATCCTCAGCATCGTCGTCGCCCTCGTCCTCCACGCGTCGGCCGCGTGCGTCCTGAGGCGGGTAGACGAACAACTCCTGGATGTCCGCGCGCTCCTCCCAGGACACGGGCTCAAGGCAACGCGCGCATTCGGCGTCGATCTGGGCCCCGGCAGTTCCGGAGACGAGCACCCCCTCCACCACCGACTCGAGCCTCAGATCGAGGTCGACATCGCTGCCTTCGGGGACCCTGGCCAATCCCGCACCCCAGCCCGCAGTCGCCGGCACCTCACGGTGCACGTCCTTCATCGCTCCCGCCCGACGACCTAGGTCGCGCGTGTCCACGACGTAGGGCGCACGGGGGTCGAGGGCGTTCAGGACTCCTCCGACGTCTTCGGGCCGGGAGGGACCGGCCGTGCGCCAGGATACGCCAGGGGCGCACCCCTCCGCCAATGAAGGTCCTCGTCCACGCGCACCTGCGCGGACACACCGCCTCGGCCACGGGGCCTGCTACGAGCACCCCAGCGCAGCCATTACTCGGGGATGGGGCCGTCCCCCTCGAGGTATTCCTCCTCAAAGTGGGCCTGGTCACGCAGCTTGTCGCGGCCGCGTTCGACGGCCGCGAGCGTCTTGTGCAGCGTGATCTCGAAGGTGGCCAGTCGCGCATCAATGTAGTCGTCGGTCTCGCGGCGCATGCGCGTCACTTCGTCCAAGGTCTCCGCGCGAAGCGCCTCGGACTCGGCGACGGCGACGAGGTAGACCTCGTGCTGGGACAGCATCTGCAGTTGCTGCTCGCGAGCCAGGGCAATGAGCCGATCGGCCTCCAGGCGTCCTTCGGCCACGACCGCCTCCCGCTCTGCCAGCAGTTGGTCAGCGTCGGACAGCGAACTCGGCAGGGCATCGCGGATGTCGTCAATGAGGTCGAGGACCACTGCCCGGTTGACCATGCAGGATGCCGAGAGCGGCACCGCCTTCGCCTCCTCGACGAGGATCGAGAGTTCCTCGAGCTTCTGGTCGACGTCCACGTGCTTCCTCCTGTCACCGCCCGGCGAGTGTCACCAAGCGCATCCGAGGTCCGAGTGACCACGCGACCTTGACACTAGCGCCGCTCTTCGAGTGTGGCGTGGAGGCGCTCCAGGACCACATCGGGGACAAGCCCGGCGACGCTGCCGCCGTGGGTGGCGATCTCCTTGACCAGGCTGGACGACAGGTAACTGTAGAGGGGGTTGGTGGAGACGAAGAGGGTCTCCACCTCACCGAGGCGGTAGTTCATCTGCGCCATCTGGAGTTCGTAGTCGAAGTCACTCACGGCACGCAGGCCCTTGACGATGGCCTGGACCCCATGGTCGCGGCAATAGTCCACGAGCAGTCCGTAGAACGAGTCGACTTCGACATTGGGCAGATCCGACACGACCTCACGAAGCATCTCGATGCGCTCGTCCACGGTGAACAGGCTCGACTTCGTCTTATTGATCAAGACAGCGACGATGACGCGATCAGCGAGGGCTGCAGCGCGCCGAAAGACATCGAGATGACCGTTGGTCACCGGATCGAATGAGCCTGGGCAGACCGCGACGCGCATCATTCCTCCTCGTCCCACGTGGCCGGGGCTCGACCGTACCAAAGGCGCGTGTCGCCGTAGTCGCGATCGTGAACGGCCGCGAACCGCTGATCGGGCCAAGGCGATGAAGCGGTCCGCGCGCGCTCGACGACGACCAGCGCCTGGTCCTCGAGCGCACCACTGAGATGGAGGCGGTCGAGCAGGTCGCGCACGTCCTCGTCGGGCACCGCATAAGGGGGGTCGAGGTAGACGACGCCGTAGGGACCACCCGTCGGTGCCCATGTGAATGCGTCCGCAGCCACGACCGTGGCATGCGGATCGATGGCGGCAACATTGGAGCGGAGGACATCCAGGCACCGTCGGTCGCGCTCGACAAGCGTGGCGTGCACCGCACCGCGACTCACCGCCTCGAGGCCGACCGCCCCCGATCCGGCGAAGAGATCGAGAACGCGAATCGCGCCCCAGTCACCGAACCCGCTCCGCACTTGGGCGTCCAGGCTGGAGAACAGAGCCTCGCGCACGCGATCCGTGGTGGGCCGAGTGCCCGAGGGCGGGACGGACAGGCGTCTCCCACCGGCCCTTCCTCCGATGATGCGCATGTCAGCCCTTCTCGAGAAAGTCAGCGCGGTCGTCGTCGCTCAGCATGCGAATGCGCTCCCTGAGCGCCGGATGGCGACCGAGATCGGGATCGTCCGCAACGATCGCCTGTGCCGCGTGACGTGCCTCCTCCACCAGTGATTCATCGCGGATCACCTCCAGCAGTCGCAGGGAGGATCTGCGTCCAGACTGCGCCGTACCCAGGATGTCTCCCTCGCGTCGAGTTTCGAGGTCCACTCGCGCCAGCGCGAAGCCATCGGTCGTGGCAGCCACCGCGTCGAGTCGCTCGCGCGACGGCGATGTCGGGTCCGCCCCGGTGACCAGCAAGCACAGTCCGTCTCCCCCACCTCGCGCGATGCGACCGCGCAGCTGGTGCAACTGGGAGATGCCGAATCGCTCCGCGTCGAGAATCACCATCATCGACGCCTCGGGGACGTCGACGCCAACCTCGATGACGGTGGTGGCGACGAGCACATCGATAGCCTCGGCGTCATCGGGTGGCAGCGAGAATCGCCGCATGGCATCGTCCTTCTCATCGGCGGACATCCGGCCGTGGAGGACCCCTATTCGAAGGCCCGCCAACCACCGCGCCTCGAGGGCGCGAGACACGTCGAGAACGCTCGATAGGGCCGGCCCATCATCGGTTGCGGTGCCGCCATCGACCTCGTCGGAGCTCGGGTCGTCGCCCTCATCACCGATGCGGGGGCACACGACGAATACTCGGCGCCCCTCGGCGACCTCCTCCCGAACCCGGTTCCACGCCCGAGCGAGATGCGCAGGGTGCTCGCGCGGAGCAACGACATGGGTGGATATGCGACCGCGCCCAGGGGGATACTCGTCGATCACGCTCACGTCGAGGTCACCGAAGACGGTCATGGCGACCGTGCGCGGGATCGGAGTGGCTGTCATCACGAGAACGTGCGGGCGAGTGTGGGGTCCCCTTGATGCGAGAGCAGATCGCTGCTCCACGCCGAAGCGATGCTGTTCGTCGACGACGACCAATCCAAGATCGTGGAACTCGACGCTCTCTTCGAGGAGAGCGTGCGTGCCGACCACGATGCCTGCCTCGCCACTGCCAATGGCAGCGAGTTGCTCGCGTCGCTGACGTGCGGACTGCGAGCCAGACAGGTAGGCAATGCGGGTACCCACCTCGCCTGCACCCAGCAGTCCCGCCTCAGCGAGCTCGCCCATGTGCTCGCGCAGGGTGCGTAGGTGCTGTTGCGCCAGCACCTCGGTGGGCGCCAGGAGCGCGGCCTGAGCCCCGGCGTCGACTACCTGGAGCATGGCCCGAAGCGCCACGAGAGTCTTACCGCTGCCGACATCGCCCTGGATCAAGCGCTGCATGGGGTGCTCGCCAGAGAGGTCCGTGGCGATCTGCTGGCCGACCCGCGCCTGCGCGCCGGTGAGGGGGAACCGCAGTCGACGATCGAACGCCGCCGCGATGCCGTCCGATGCAGGCGGACGGGGTACAGCCGCCTGGCCCAGGCGCTCCTGGCGGCGCTGGGCGAGGACCACCTGGAGGTCGAAGGCCTCCTCGAACCGAAGCCGCCTCCGCGCAGCCTCGATCATGTCGCGGTCGGCCGGGCGGTGAATCCCCTGGAGGGCATCGCCGAGTCCGATAAGGCCCGCCTCGATCCGAACGGATGCGGGGAGGGGATCATCGATGTCCGCCATCGAGTCCAGTGCCAGGCGTACCGTCCGCTGAATCTTCCAACTCGGCAGTCCGGACGTAGCGGGATAGATCGGGATCAGCAGATCCGCGAATGCCGCCTCGGCCTCGCGATCCCGATCCTCCTCGAGAGAACTCTCCTCGCCGGCAGCGTGCAGGGCCCGGTCGGGGATCATGACGTGGCGGGGATGAGCCAATTGGCGCGTGCCGCCGTACGCCGAGACCGTACCCGCGAAGAGTCCGCGCCGACCGACCCGGAACTCGCGGTCCGCGCGCCACGGTTGGTTGAAGAACACCAGGCTGATGCGCCCGACGCCATCGGAGACGACAACCTCTGTGATCGTGCCCTTGCGCTGCTGCATCCGGCGATTCGTGGCAGAGACGACTTCGGCGAAGACGGTCACGTGCTCGCCTACCGCGAGCCCATCAAGATCGGTCAACTCCCCGGGATCGATGTACCGGCGCGGGTAGTGACGCAGCAGATCGTCGACGGACACGATGCCGAGTCCGTCGCGCAGGGCCTTGGCGGTCTTGCCGCCGGCGACGGCAGAGACGGGAGATGCGAGGCTCACCCGCGCCACGGTCACTCCACACCAAGAATGACGGGCCACAGCGGCTGACCGCCATCGATGAGCACGATGTCAATGCCCGGATGGCGACGACGCGCATCGTCCACGACGGCTTCGGCCTCCGCGGGACCGAACTCCGCACCGCGAACGACGGTGAGCAACTCGCCACCGGACCCCACGAGTCGATCGACGAGCATGTCGGCGGTGGACCTCACACTCGATCCGATCTCCACGATGTCTCCCTCGGCAAGGCCGAGGACGTCGCCCTCTCGACACGGGCCGACCATGGTGAGGGCGTCCTTGGAGGCGATCGTGACCGCCGCGTAGCGGGTCGCGGCGACCGCGCGGGTCATGGCGATCACGTCATCGTCGAAGCGTGCACCAGGATCGTGGACCGCCAGGGCCGCCAGGCTCTGCACGATGGACCGAGCGGGGATGACGGACACGCGAAGTGATTCGCCGCGCGCCTGCTCGGCGGCAGCCTCGGCGACCGCCAGCGAATCGGAGTCGCTGGGCAGGACGACAACCTCCGCTGCCTGGGCACGGCGTATGCCATCGAGGAGTTCCGCGGTCGA
The DNA here is from genome assembly GCA_049431945.1 of Candidatus Nanopelagicales bacterium. GTDB lineage: Bacteria > Actinomycetota > Actinomycetes > S36-B12 > S36-B12 > Mxb001. Next base: position 12,051 of record JBMTDJ010000033.1, read on the forward strand.
TGGCCGTCGTCGCGGTCGCGCTGCAACGGCAACCGCGCCGTGCTCGGCCACGAGGGCGGCGGTGCCGGGCCCGTGCGTAACGACAACGAGCCCCCGGCCTTCAGCCGGCGACGCCGCGGCGGCGAGATAGGTGACGCGAATGCGCTCGAGAGTTCCGACGGCGAGTCCTGCCTCGATCGCCGCACCGGCATCGTGCACGTGGACATGGACGTTCCACAGGCGATCGTCACCCGTGACCATGAGGGAGTCGCCGAGGGGCTCCAGAGCCCGACGCAGGACGTCCATGTCGCCAACTCCGGCATTGATGATGTACATCACCTCATACGAAGGATCCCCATGGAGGGGGATGGGAGAGCCATGCACGACATGGGGTGCAGGCAACTTGGCCCGCGGGCTCACCCCGGGACGCCGGCGGCGCACGCCGGTGACGACATCGAGGAGCGCGTCGTACACCACGACGAGCCCCTGACCTCCCGCATCGACGACGCCAGCGTCGCGCAGCGCGGGCAATTGGTCGGTGGTCTCTGCCAGAGCGACGTGCGACGCGGCAACCGCACTCTCGATGACAGCCACCAACGTCCCCTCCGTGGTCGCGGCAAGGTCGGCTGCATCTGCTGCAGCGCGGGCCACGGTGAGGATCGTTCCCTCGATCGGATGGGACACGGCGGAATACGCACCGTCACTCGCGGCGCGTAGCGCGCGTGCGACGACCGCGCCCGTGAGTTCGTCGCCGTCGCGCACCTCGCCCAGCACCGACGCGACTCCTCGGACGATCTGGGCGAGGATGACCCCTGAATTGCCGCGAGCACCCAAGAGCGCACCGCGGGCCATGGCGCTGGCGACCGCACTCGTCCGCGGTCGATCCCCCCCAGCCTCCGCGCGATCGAAGGCCTCCTCGATGGCGGCACATGCCGACTCGACGGTGAGGAACATGTTGGTTCCCGTGTCGCCGTCGGGGACGGGGAAGACGTTGAGGGCGTCGATCGCCGCCCTCTCCTCGCCCAGGGCGGCCAGGGACGCCTCGGCCCACGCGCGCACCGCGGCGGCGTGCAGCCGAGTGGGACGCGACGGCGCCATGCACCCCTCCTTGCGGGCCCGGGGCGACAAGCCCTTCGCCACCGTATCCCCCGGGGGCGACTCCCACCGGCTGCCCCGGCACGACCGCGCCGACCGGCCCGGTTTGAGGGTCTCCCCCCTCCTCGGCTACCCTCATGGGGCTGCAGCGCACTGCAGCGCGCGATCGGGCCATCTGGGCCCACGCCGACGACCTGAGGAGTTCACCGTGGCTGCCACCTGTGATGTCTGCGGCAAGGGCCCGGGCTTCGGCAACAGCATTTCCCACTCGCACCGTCGCACCTCGCGCCGCTGGAACCCCAACATCCAGTCCGTGCGCGCCATGGTCGGGCGCACGCCGAAGCGCCTCAACGTGTGCACGTCCTGCCTCAAGGCCGGCAAGGTCACTCGCGCCTGACGCTGCGTCAAGCGCGGAAGTGCTCGAATCCCGCGACCTGATCGACCTCGCGCCCGTCGACGCGCACACCCGCGCCCTGTCCTACCGCGTCCATGACCGTGCCCACGCGTACGAAGCCCTCGGGCAGCGCCGCGCCAGCGTCGAATGTCGCCAGGAGGGCGTGATCGTCTCCCCCACCGAGGACCCACGTGAGCGGGTCGAGGTTGTACGCCGAAGCCGTGGAGATGACGGCATCCTCGCGCGGAAGTGCATCGCTCTCGATGTCGATCACCACCGATGAAGCACGAGCCATCCGCTCGGCATCGAGGAGCAGTCCGTCGCTAATGTCCATGAGCGCGTGCGCCCCGGCGTCGGAGGCCCGCACACCCGCCCGATAGTCCGGTTGCGGACGCCGGTGGGCGTCGACAAGGACACGGGGAGACCGGAATCCGCGAGAGAGCACGGCCAGGCCTCCGGCCGCCGTGCCCAGCGATCCGCACACCGCGACCACGTCCCCGGACCGAGCTCCCGAGCGCAGGATTGGAGTCCTTCCCGACAGATCGCCGAACGCGGTGACACCCACCGTGATGGCGTCACCACGGACGAGATCCCCGCCGATGAGCGCGGCGCCCGCCCGCTGTGCCTCAGCCAGCAGGCCCGCGAGGAAGCCGTCGACCCACGCGACCTCCGTCTCCGGAGGAAGGGCCATGGCGACGACGAGGGCGGTCGGCACGGCTCCCATCGCCGCGATGTCGGCGAGATTCTCCGCGGCAGCCTTGTGCCCGATGTCCGCGGGCTCAGACCAGTCCCGCCGGAAATGCCGGCCCTCGACCAGCATGTCGGTGGTCACGACCACCCGACCATCGGTGCACGCGAGCACGGCAGCGTCATCCCCGGGTCCCACCGGGACCCGAGCACTCGCCTCGGCACCGGCTGCCTCCAGGATCCGAGCCACGACGGCAATTTCCCCCAGATCGCCCACGGTGTCGCCTGCCATGGCCACCTCCTTTCGTCAACGTCCCATCTTCGTCCCAGCCGCGACCGCGGCAGCCAGCGGGCCGGGCCAAGTCGCTAGTCTCACGACTCGGGCCACCAGGGCCGCGACGCGAAGGAGATGCACCGTGCCAGTCCAGGCGTACATCCTCGTGCAGACGGAGATGGGGGCGGCCTCCAGCGTGCGCTCGACCATCGCGGCGGTCCCCGGCATCGTGACTGCCGAAGACGTCACCGGGCCCTACGACATCATCGTGCGCGCCGAGGCGCCGGGCATGGACGAGTTCGGGCAAGAGATTCTCGGCGCCATCCAGCAGATCAGTGGGATCACGCGCACCCTGACCTGTCCTGTCGTCCACCTGTGAGGCTCCGCCTGTCGGCGGCCTCCGCACTCATCGCCACCGCCGTCGGCACCTTCGCGCTCGCAGCGTGCGGGCGACAGGTATCAGTCCCGCCGCCGGAGTCCCGCGCGGACATCTGCGCGCAGGTCGCGCTGCCCGCGTCGATCGCCGGAGCCGGATCGCGCCCGACGACCGAGCCAGACACCGCCGCGTGGGGCGAGCCTCCGATCACCTACCGGTGCGGCGTCTCTCGACCGGCCGCACTCGATCCCACGTCCAAGCTGCTCGAGGTGTCAGGGATCGGCTGGCTGCCCCTGGAGGCGAGCGGGGGTACGGCGTTCATCGCCGTCACCTGGCCGTCGTCGTCCCCTCCCGTGTACGTCGAGGTGCTGGTTCCCGATGCCTACGCAGCTCCCGCTGACGTCCTGGCGGATCTCTCGCCCGCCCTCGCCACCGCCGACTAGCGCAGACCGGTCCCCCGTCTGATGGCGTCAGTCACGAGCAGGTCGAGCACCTCGGCGTAGTCCATGCCGCTCGCGCCGCACATCCGCGGGAACAGGGAGATGGGTGTGAAGCCGGGCATGGTGTTGACCTCGTTGATGATCACCGCACCGGGTCGCACGAAGAAGTCGACGCGAGCAAGCCCCTCGCAGTCCAGTGCCTCGAAGGCCGCGACCGCCAGACGCTGAACCTCCGCCTCGACATCGGCCGCTAGGTCGGCGGGGACGATCAGTTCGGCAGCATCGTCGAGATATTTAGCCTCAAAGTCGTAGAACTCGTGATCACCACCCACGATGATCTCGGCGCATCGGGTGGCACGGGGCGTGCCCGCATCATCGACGATGACGGCGCACTCGATCTCGCGCGCGTCGCGGATCGCGGCCTCCACGAGGACGCGAGGATCGCTCGCCCGAGCGGTGCGCATGGCCTCATCGAACTCGGTCGGCGCGTGCACCTTGGTGATCCCGACCGATGATCCCGCGCGTGCCGGCTTGACGAAGACCGGATAGCCGAGGACATCCACGCGTGCCCTCACCGTCTCTGGATCGCGGTCCCACTGACGCGGCGTGACGAGCACGCTCGGACCCACGGGGAGTCCGGCCGCCGCGAGCAACGCCTTCATGTGCCCTTTGTCCATCGCCGCAGCTGAAGCGAAGACTCCTGAGCCGACGTACGGGATGCCCGCCATCTCCAGCAGCCCCTGCACGGTGCCGTCCTCGCCCCAGGGTCCATGCAGAACGGGGAACACCACGTCGATGTCGCGTATCGCCACGGGGGCCGAGACCTGCTCCACCGGCTCAGGGAGCAGTACGGCGGCATCGCCAGTGTCGGCAACCGTCGGCAACTCACCCGATGCGGCTGAGCCGACAGCCGCAGGGTCAGGGTCCACGCGCATCCAACGGCCGTCAGGCAGGATTCCGACGGCCGAGACGTCGTAGCGATCACGATCGAGTGCCCGCAGGATGCCCGCGGCGCTCAGGCAGGAAATGGCGTGCTCGCTGCTGCGACCCCCGAAGAGGACGAGCACTCTCACGCGTCGATCCGCCACGTCCGAGACGTTAGTCCCCGGCCATCGCGTTAGGGTCGGCGCCATGCCGGAGCAGCCCGAGTCCGCCTGGTCGGTCGACACCGAGCTCGTCCACCGTGGGCGACCTCCAGCCGAGCCGGGCAACGCCGTCAACTACCCCGTCGAACTGTCCTCCACGTACCACGCCGGCGGGACCATCGAATACGCCCGGGACGGCACACTCGGCATGCGCGCGCTGGAGCAGGCCGTGGGCCCTCTCGAGGGCGGTCAGGCGATCGCGTTCGCGTCCGGTATGGCCGCAGCCAATGCCATCCTCGACCTGCTGCCGCCGACAGCGACGGTCGTCGCGGCCACGTTCACCTACACGGGGGTATCGATCCGACTCCGGGAACTCCACGAGCGTGGGGCGATCCACCTGCGCACGGTCGACATCGCTGACACCGATGCCGTCATCAGCGCCCTCGACGGAGCGGATGCCCTGTGGCTCGAGTCCCCCACCAATCCCATGCTCGAGATAGCGGACATCGCCACCATCAGCGCCGCAGCGCACGGCCATGGCGCGGTCGTCGTCTGCGACAACACCTTTGCCACGCCCCTGCTGCAGCGCCCGCTCACGCTGGGTGCCGATGTCGTGCTCCACAGCGCGACCAAGGCGATCGGGGGGCACTCGGACTGCCTGCTCGGCATCGCCGTCACATCCGACCCGGACCGCGCCGAGGCCTTGAGGCTCCGCCGCACCATCCTGGGAGCCGCCCCGGGCGGCCTCGAGTGCTTCCTCGTCCTGCGTGGACTGCGCACCCTGTCCCTGCGCCTGGCAAGGTCGCAGGCGAGCGCACAGGTCCTGGCAGCACGCCTCGCCGAGCACCCCGCGGTGGCGCGCGTGCGGTATCCCGGCCTCGCCGACGACCCTGGCCACTCACGATGCCGAGCGCAGATGGCAGGACCGGGATTCATGATCTCGGTGGAGCTCGTGGGGGGCGGCGACGCCGCTCAGCGCGCGAGCGAGTCGACTCGGCTGTGGGTGCACGCCACCAGCCTCGGCGGGGTGGAGTCGCTCCTGGAGCGCCGGCGCCGATGGGCTGCGGAAAACCCCCTCGTCCCCGAAGGACTCATCCGGCTCTCCGTCGGCATCGAGGACCCCGAGGATCTGTGGGCCGACCTGGACCAGGCGCTGCGGGCTGCCCTCGAGTGAGGACTCCACCGAGGTCGAGCGTTGCCGGCGAACCCCGCGCGACTAGCCCAGGCGTGTCTCAGGCTTGGGTGAGCGGGCCATGAAGGCGGACAGCATCTCCATCGGCTTCATCCCATGGTGAACAACCTGGACGACCTGCTCGGTGATCGGCATCTCGACCCCGTGGCGCACGGCGAGATCGAGGATCGACTGGCAACTCTTCACGCCCTCACACGTCTGCTTCGTCTCCGCGATGGTCTCGTCCACGGTGAGGCCCGAGCCGAGGTTGGCACCGAATGTGCGATTGCGCGACAGCGGTGACTGGCACGTCGCTATGAGGTCCCCCACGCCGGCCAGCCCCATGAAGGTCAGGGGGTCGGCACCGAGGGCCGTCCCGAGTCGAGCCATCTCCGCCAGGCCCCGGGTGATCAGGGCGGCCTGGGAGTTCTCGCCGAACCCCATGCCGGCCGCCATGCCATTGGCCAGCGCGATGACATTCTTCACCGACCCGCCGATCTCGACGCCGACCACGTCGGTCGTCCAGTAGGCGCGGAAGTAGTCGGTGGTGCAGGCGTCCTGGAGTCGCTCGGCGCTCTCGCGATCCGAGCACGCGACGGTGGTCGCGGCCGGCTGACGCATCGCGATCTCACGGGCGAGGTTCGGACCGGACACGACGGCGACTCGCGATGGTGGGATCTCGGCAACCTCCTCGATGACCTGACTCATCCGCAACGTCGTGCCGATCTCGATGCCCTTCATGAGGCTGACGAGCACACTGTCGGGCTCCAGGCGACCTCGCCACCGGGCAAGGTTGTCGCGCAGGGATTGCGCGGGCACGGCCAAGACCACGATCGATGCGCCGGAGATCGCTTCGTCAGCGTCGACGGTGGCCCGCATTCCCACGGGAAGGCGAATGCCCGGGTGGTACCTCTCATTCACGTGGCCGTCGTTGATCTGGTGCGCGACAGCCTCATCGCGGCCCCACAGGACGACGTCGCCACCGGCGTCGGCGAGAATCATGGCGAACGCCGTGCCCCACGAGCCGGACCCCATCACCGCAACGCGCGTCATGCTGCCTCCCTCGACGTACCGGACTCATGCTGGTGCTCGCTGCGGATCCGGCGCAGCAGATCCGTGATCGCCGCCATGACTCGGTCGGTCGCCTCGTGAAGCGCCTCGGCGCTCGGCTCGTCGCCGGTCCGCAGATCGTCGAGGGCCACCGGCGGACCGACGAGGACGTGCATCGTCTTGCGCGGGAATGCCTTGAACTCCTTGCGATAGGGGCCCATGACCTCCTGGGCGCCCCAATGCGCCATGGGAATGACGGGCACTCCCGCCGTGAGGGCAATGCGTGCCGCACCAGTCTTCGCCGCCATCGGCCACAGATCCGGATCCTTGGTGATGGTGCCCTCCGGGTAGACGATGACGCACTCGCCTGCAGCAGCCGCCTCGACAGCTGCCTCGACAGCGACGGCAGCATCCCGCGTGCCGCGCACCACCGGGATCTGTCCGGCATTGCGCATGATCCAGCCGACGACGGGGACCTTGAACAGCGAGTCCTTGGCAAGGAACCTCGGGGGGCGCCCGTTGTCCCACAGGACATGCGAGATGACGATCGGGTCGAACCACGACAGATGGTTGGCAGCGAGGACCATTCCGCTGTCGACGTCGAGGTTGTCGATTCCCCGCCAGTCACGGCGCGTGACGACCTGCATGAGCGGCCGTAGGACGAAGGCAGCGAACCGGTAGGCGAACCCGAGCCGATCCTGCCTCGTCACGCGATTTCCCACCGCGTCAGTCTCCCAGGCCACGCTCACCCTGTCAGCGAAAGCGGCACCGCTGGCATGGGATGCTCGGCCGGTGAAGATGGCGTGGCGCATCGTCGTACCACTGCGGCTGAGCGATGCGAAGACCCGGCTCTCCGCCCAGCCTGCCCCGCGTCGCCGCGAATTGGCCGTTGCCATGGCCCGGGACGTCGTCACCGCCGCACAGAATTGCGACGCGTGCGCCGAGGTGGTTCTCGTCGCCGACGCCGAGGGCCTGGAGGCGATGCTTCACCACGCAAGGGGACTTACCCCCGTCATGGATCCCGGCGAGGGACTCAATGCCGCCGTGCTCGCCGGTGCCGCAGGGGCCTCGGGACCGGTCGCTGCCGTGCTCGCCGACGTGCCGTGCGCCACTCCCCGCACTCTCGCGCTGGCGCTCGCCGCGTGCGCGGAGGACGGCGGATTCGTCTGCGACGCCGAGGGCGTCGGCACGACGATCGTGGCCGCTGCGCGGCTCGAGGACCTGCGGCCACGCTTCGGCCCTAGGTCACGTGCGGCGCATGCATCCGAGGGCATCCCCGAGATCGTCGACCCCGTGCCCGGCTCGCTTGCGGGCCTGCGCCGAGATGTCGACAGCGAGGTTGACCTGTGGGACGCGCGACGACTAGGCGTCGGCGCCTTCACCCGCGCCATCGTGGGCTAGGCCCGAAAAGCACGTGAGGCCGGGCATGAGCCCGGCCTCACGTGACGATCGGCGCTTTTACTTCTTCTTGGCGGCCTTCTTGGCCGGGGCCTTCTTGGCGGCAGCCTTCTTGGGAGCAGCCTTCTTGGCCGGAGCCTTCTTGGCGGCAGCCTTCTTGGGAGCAGCCTTCTTG
>JBMTDJ010000034.1:0-19363 GCA_049431945.1 Candidatus Nanopelagicales bacterium
GCCACGAACGGCCTGGCAGACAAGCACCCTCGAGTGCTAAGTGTCGCGCCGCCCTCAGTGGCGCCGCTCCTGAACGATGCAGAAGACATTCCCCTCGGGATCGGCGAGCCGGATCCACGACGTGCCGACCTCGACCACGGGGGAGCCGTCGATCCGGGTCGCACCCAGGGCTACCGCCCGTGCGGCGGCTGCCTCGATATCGGGCTCGTGGACGTCGATGTGCAGGCGGGGCTTGGCGGTCACCGGTTCGGGTACCACCTGAATGACCAGCCGGGGACCGCGGTCGGTGGGGTCGACCAGCGACCAGTACGTGCGGTCGGGGGCGTCGAAGCGGCCCTCGTCCTCGACGGCGTAGCCGAGCACGGCCGACCAGAAGGCAATCATCGTGGCTGGGTCGTTGACGTCGAGCGCGATCTCGATGTGCACGCGCCAAGGCTAACCTCGCGCCGTGAGCCCCGAATCCATGAGCCCGGCGCAGGATCCGCAGCACGCCCTCATCGTCATCGACGTCCAGCAGGGCTTCGACGATCCCGCGTGGGGGCGGCGTGACAACCCGGACTGCGAGGCCAACATCGCCAGGCTCATCGCTGCCTGGCGCGCGGCTGATCGGCCGATCGTCGTCGTACGCCATGACTCCGTCTCACCCGAATCCCCGCTGCGCCCGGCTCAGCCTGGCAACGACCTGCGTCCGGGCATCGCGGGCGACGTACTCATCACTAAGAACGTCAACTCGGCCTTCTACGGCAATCCCGACCTGCATGCCTGGCTGGGCGAGCGCGGCATCAAACGGCTCACGATCTGCGGCGTGACGACCAACCACTGCTGCGAGACCACCGCGCGGATGGCCGGCAACCTCGGTTACGACGTCACCTTCGTCATCGACGCAACCCACACCTTTGACCGCACCGCGCCGGATGGATCCGTGATCCCCGCCGAGGAGATCGCGCGAGTGACGGCGGCGAATCTTCACGGGGAGTTCGCCTCCGTGCGCACCACGTCCGATGTCCTGGATGCGTGACAGACGACAAGCGGTGAGCGACGGCCAGTCGACGAGCGGCTAGTCCGACAGGCCGAGTCGCTCGGCGCCTGCGTAGATATTGAGTGAGTCGCCTCGGACAAAGCCCACGAGGGTGAGGCCGGACTCCCGCGCGAGGTCCACCGCGAGGGTGCTCGGTGCGGATACCGCGGCCAGCAGGGGTACGCCGGCCATGACGGCCTTGTGAACCAGCTCGGCCGATGCGCGACCGCTCACCTGCAGGGCGTGGCCGGTCAACGGCAGGCGCCCCTCCTGGAGCGCCCAGCCGACGACCTTGTCCACCGCGTTGTGGCGACCGACGTCCTCTCGTGCGCAGATGAGCTCACCGTCGCGCGTGAAGAGTCCGGCCGCGTGGAGGCCGCCGCTCGCGGCGAAGCCGCGCTGAGCGGTGAGCAGGGCATCGGGCTGGCGCAGCACCGCGTCGATGGCGAAGGTCGACGCGTCCTCCGTGAGTGGCCAACGTCGGGTCTTCTGGGTCATCGCGATCATGTCCGCGCCGCATATCCCGCAGGCACTCGACGTCGCGTGCAGTCGAGAGGCGATGGGCGTGCGACTGCGCGTCGCCACCTGAATGATGCGTCTGACTTGCCCGGAATCGTCTTCGAGGTGCTCGAAGCACTCCTTGGCTTCGGTCACCTCTCCGATGGAGTCGAGGGCGCCCTCGCTGACCAGCCAGCCGAGTGCGAGTTCGATGTCGTGACCCGGTGTGCGCATCGTCGTCGACACCGTGACGCCGTCGACCTCGATCTCAAGCGGCTCCTCGACGGCGAGAGCATCGGGGCCGGCGGTCACCTCGCCGTCGCGCCAGCGCAGCACACGGCGACGATCGGTCGATGCCATGTCATCCCTCCGCAGCGGCCCGGGGTCGGGCGGGGCCACCCTGGGTTGGCGCAGCCGCCCGTGTCGGGCAAGCACGCCCCAGCCTAGGGGTCACCGCGCCGGGCGGTGACCGACCGAAGGCTCGGTTTCACCATGTGGAACCTCGGTTGCGTGATTGGTCAATGGTTTCCATGGGAAGGAAGGTGTGGCCTACCCTGGAGTCTCGGGCTCGCGGTGAGGAAAGGTGGTGCCACGGTGTCCCGTCATCAGGCGTGGTCCGCCGAGACCGTTGCGCTCACCCTGCGATCGCTGCCCCCATCCGAGCGACTCATCCTCCCTGCGCTCCAGCGCGTCCAGCAGATCTTCGGTTGGATCCCCGACGAGGCCGTTGATCTCATCGCCGCTGAGCTCAACGTCTCGCGCGCCGAGGTTGTCGGTGTCCTCACCTACTACCACGATCTGCGCCAGTCACCTCCACCCGACGTCCACGTGCAGGTGTGCGTCGCCGAGGCTTGCCAGTCTGTGGGATCACGTGAGCTCGTGGCCAGCCTCGAAGCGGCGTACGGCGTGCCGCTTGGCTCACGAGTCGATGACGTCGAGTTCTCTGCCGTCTACTGCCTCGGCAACTGCGCGCTTGGTCCCGCGGCCATGGTCGAGGGTCGGCTTGTCGGCCGATGCGACGTCGATCGCATTCGCGAGGCTGTCGCGCGCGCGCAGGAGGTTCGCGCATGACCCGGGTCTTCGTCCCGCGTGACAGCGCAGCGCGCTCGGTGGGCGCTGACGAGGTGGCCGCTGCGCTTGAGGCGAGCGGTGTCGAGGTCGTGCGCAATGGCTCGCGCGGCATGCTCTGGCTCGAGCCGCTCGTCGAGGTCGAGACTCCGGCTGGCCGTGTGGGCTACGGCCCAGTGGCCGCCGCGGACATCCCCGGTCTCATGGACGCCGGCATGCTCGACGGTGTCGACCATCCACTGCGCATCGGCATCGTCGACGAGTTTCCGTGGCTCGCCTCGCAGCAGCGCGTGACCTTCGCCCGCGTCGGCATCATCGACCCTCTCGACCTCGATGCCTACCGGGAGACCGGTGGCCTGCGCGGCCTGGCTCGTGCCGTGTCCATCCCGCAGGAGGAGGTCGTCGCCGATGTGCTCGCCTCCGGCCTGCGCGGGCGCGGGGGAGCGGGCTTCCCCGCCGGCATCAAGTGGCGCACCGTGCTCGAGGCCGAGGCTGACGTCAAATACGTGTGCTGCAATGCGGATGAGGGAGACAGCGGTACGTTCGCCGACCGCATGCTCATGGAGGGTGACCCCTTCACCTTGCTCGAGGGCATGGCGATCGCCGGCATTGCTACAGGTGCGACGCAGGGCCTGATCTACGTGCGCTCGGAATACCCCGACGCTATTGCCACCCTGCGCACCGCCATCGACATCGCGCACGTCGACGGCTGGCTCGGTCCCGACGTTCTGGGCTCCGGCCGCGCATTCGACATCCGCGTCATCGAGGGCGCCGGCTCCTACGTCTGCGGCGAGGAGACCGCGATGCTCGAGAGCCTCGAGGGCAAGCGCGGCATGGTCCGACCCAAGCCCCCGATCCCCGCACTCCAGGGTCTCTTCGGCAAGCCGACGCTGGTCAACAACGTCCTCACCCTCGCTGCGGTGCCCGGGATCATCGCCGACGGTGCCGCGGCGTACCAGGCACTCGGCGTGGACCGCTCGCGCGGCACCCAGGTCTTCCAGCTCGCCGGCAACATCGCGCGCGGCGGCATCGTCGAGTTGGCCTTCGGCGTGACGCTCGGCGAACTCGTCGAGGGGTACGGCGGGGGCACGCTCTCCGGCCGTCCGCTACGGGCCGTGCAGGTCGGCGGACCCCTGGGTGCCTATCTGCCCGCGGACACCCTCGACGTGCCCATGGACTACGAGGCCCTCGCCGCGGCGGGCGGCCTGCTCGGCCACGGAGGCATCGTGGCCTTTGACGACAGCGTCGACATGGCGGCGCAGGCGCGCTTCGCCATGGAGTTCTGCGCGGTGGAGTCCTGCGGCAAGTGCACCCCCTGCCGTGTCGGCTCGACGCGCGGGGTCGAGGTCATCGACAAGATCACCGCGGGCGTCGAGCGAGAGCGCAATCTGGTCCTCCTGGAGGACCTGTGCACGACCATGACCGATGGGTCACTCTGCGCGATGGGCGGCCTCACACCCCTTCCGGTGCGCAGCGCTCTGGCACACTTTCCTGAGGACTTCCATCGCACGCCCGAGGTGACGTCATGACCCTGCTGCACGAGCCCGACTACGGCACGCCTGCATCCACGTCGCCCGAGTGCATCGACGTCGTCGTCGACGGCATTCCCGTCAGCGTCCCCGTGGGCACGTCGGTCATGCGCGCGGCCGCCGAGGCGGGGGTCGGCGTACCCAAGCTCTGCGCCACCGACTCCCTCCAGCCCTTCGGCTCCTGCCGGCTGTGCCTGGTCGAGATCGACGGCAAGAAGGGCACGCCTGCCTCCTGCACCACTCCCTGCGAGCCCGGCATGGTCGTGCGCACCCAGACCCCGCGCGTCGAGGAGCTCCGCCGCAATGTCATGGAGCTGTACATCTCAGATCATCCGCTCGACTGCCTCACCTGCCCGGCCAATGGCGACTGCGAACTCCAGGACATGGCGGGCGTCGTCGGCCTGCGCGAGGTGCGCTACGGCTACGAGGGCGAGAACCACCTCGATGCACCGACGGACGATTCCAATCCCTATTTCAGCTTCGATGAGTCCAAGTGCATTGTCTGCAGCCGCTGCGTACGCGCCTGCGACGAGATCCAGGGCACCCTCGCGCTCACCATCGTCGGTCGCGGCTTCGACTCCAAGGTGAGCCCGGGTGGCCGCAGCTTCTTCGACAGCGAGTGCGTCTCGTGCGGTGCTTGCGTCCAGGCCTGCCCCACGGCCACGCTCGAGGAGAAGTCCGTCATCGACCTCGGCATGCCGACCCGCACGGTCCAGACCACGTGCGCCTACTGCGGTGTCGGCTGCTCCTTCAACGCCGAACTACGCGGCGACGAGCTCGTGCGCATGGTGCCCACCAAGGATGGCGGCGCCAACGAGGGTCACTCCTGCGTCAAGGGACGCTTCGCCTGGGGCTACGCCACCCACACCGACCGCGTACTCACCCCACTCGTCCGCGAGTCAATCGACGAGCCCTGGCGCGAAGCGAGTTGGGAGGAGGCGATCGGCTTCGCCGCTGATCGCATCCGCGACATCCAGTCACGCCATGGCGTCGACAGCGTCGGCGGGATCACCTCCTCGCGCTGCACCAACGAAGAGGTCTTCGTCGTCCAGAAGATGGTGCGAGCAGCCTTCGGCACCAACAATGTCGACACCTGCGCCCGCGTCTGTCACTCGCCGACCGGATACGGACTCAAGCAGACCTTCGGCACCTCGGCCGGCACGCAGGACTTCAAGTCAGTGCAAGAGGCTGACGTCATCATGGTGATCGGCGCTAATCCGACGGATGCCCACCCGGTCTTCGGCTCCCGCATGAAGCGACGTCTGCGCGAGGGGGCCCGCCTCATCGTGCTGGATCCGCGCCGAATTGACCTCGTGCGCTCACCGCACATCGAGTCCGACTTCCACCTGCAGCTTCAGCCGGGCACCAACGTCGCCATTGTCAACGCCATGGGCCACGTCGTCGCGACCGAGGGCCTCATCGACCGTGAGTTCATCGCCGACCGCTGCGACCCGGTCACCTTCGCCGCCTGGGAGGAGTTCATCCGCCAGCCGGAGAACTCACCCGAGGCCGTCGAGGCAGTCTCCGGCGTACCCGCCGAGGAGATCCGCGGCGCTGCCCGGCTCTACGCCGCCGGCCCCAATTCCGCCATCTACTACGGCCTCGGCGTCACCGAGCACAGCCAGGGCTCCACGATGGTGATGGCGATGGCCAATCTCGCCATGGCGACAGGCAACATCGGTCGCGACGGGGTCGGTGTCAATCCGCTGAGAGGGCAGAACAACGTCCAGGGCTCCTGCGACATGGGGTCCTTCCCTCACGAACTCCCCGGATACCGCCACGTCTCCGATGACGCGGTTCGCGAGCAGTTCGAGACCCTGTGGGGAGCGGAACTGCGCGGCGATCCCGGCATGCGCATCCCCAACATGCTCGATGCCGCTGTCGTGGGTGAGTTCAAGGCGATGTTCGTGCAAGGAGAGGACATCGCTCAGTCCGACCCCAATACCCAGCACGTCCAGCGTGCCCTGGAGTCGATGGAACTCGTCATCGTCCAGGACCTCTTCCTCAACGAGACTGCCCGCTACGCCCACGTCTTCCTGCCCGGCACGTCATTCCTGGAGAAGGACGGCACCTTCACCAACGCCGAGCGCCGCATCAATCGTGTGCGTCCGGTGATGGCGAGCAAGACGGGCAAGCAGGAGTGGGAGGTCACGTGCGACCTCAGCGCTGCCCTCGGCTACCCGATGCACTACGACTCGTCCAGCCAGATCATGGATGAGATCGCCGCTCTCACTCCGACCTTCGCCGGTGTCTCCTTCGCACTCCTTGACGAGGTCGGGAGCGTGCAGTGGCCGTGCAACGCCGAGCATCCGCTGGGCACGCCGATCATGCACGTGGAGGGCTTCGTGCGCGGCAAGGGCGCCTTCCAGGTGACGCCCTTCGTCCCCACGGACGAGCGCACGACACGCCGTTACCCGCTCGTGCTCACCACCGGCCGCATCCTCAGTCAGTACAACGTCGGAGCCCAGACCCGGCGCACGGCCAACGTCGCCTGGCACGACGAGGACGTGCTCGACATCCATGAAGCCGACGCCGAGGCGCGGGGGATCGCCGACGGCACCTGGGTGACGATCGCCAGTCGCGTGGGCACGACGGTCATGCGCGCGCACGTGACCGACCGCGTCCCACCGGGCGTCGTCTACACGACCTTCCACTTCCCTGACAGTGGTGCCAATGTGATCACGACCGAATACTCCGACTGGGCGACCAACTGCCCGGAGTACAAGGTGACCGCAGTGGAGGTCACCCCCACGCTGCGCGGACCTGAGGCGACGGCGGTCGCTGCGGGCGCTGAGACGGTGACCGCATAGCCGTGCGCATCGAGACCCTCACCCGGATGTCCGGGCAGATCGCCGCGAACTGCGCTGGCCTGACCGACGATCAGGCCATTGCCCGCATCTCGGAGCACCTTCGGGCCTTCTGGACCCCTGCGATGCTCGACCAACTCCACGAATACGACGTGGCGCATCCCGGTGACCTCGACCCCCGTGTGAGCACGGCAATTGACCTGATCGGCGTCTGAATTTCCGCCGAAAGCGGCCCGAGGCGCGCGTGGATCCACTTGGATGAGGGTCCCTAGAGCGAGGAGAAGCCATGGCAGACGATGACATCGAGGCAGGCGAGTCGATCGAGATCACCGAGTTGGTCGATGACGATGGGAACGTGATTGGAACTGTGGTGGACGACGTCATGGTCGTCACGAGCGAGGATGGTTCGGTCGTCGAGGAGGTTGTTGATGTCTTCGACGCTGACGGCAACCTCGTCGCGGAGGAGGACGTCGTCGACGTCTATGACGCTGACGGCAACCTCGTCGCCGAGGCCGGCGAGATCATCGTCGAGGGCTGACCCTCAACGGATGGAGACGTAGTACTTCACGATCGTCTCCTCGACATCCCAGCGGCCGTACCAGCCGCGCGGAAAGACGACGGTGCTTCCCTCGGAGATCTCCGTGACCGTGCCATCTGCATCCGTCACCCGGGCTCGTCCGGCAAGGATCATGACGGACTCCTCGTCCGGACGGTCCTCGACCGTCCAGCCGCCGGGTGTGCATTCCCACAGTCCGGTCTCGACGTTCTCCCACGTCTTGAGCACGCACCCGCGCGTCATGGGATTGCCCGAGTCGGCCCCGGGCTTGAGGCCCCAGTCCTCGAGGCGGTCTGCGAGCGAGTGCCAGGTGCTGGCGATGACAAGGGGATGAGTCACTGGTCCTCCGGGTGTGTGAAGCGGAAGTCTAGCGGCCTGGCAGGATAGAGCGGCCCGCCTCCGTAGCTCAGTGGTAGAGCAACCGCCTTGTAAGCGGTAGGTCGTCAGTTCAATCCTGACCGGGGGCTCTCAGTCGAGGGTGCAGGGCCAGGTGACGGTCGTGCGGGGCTCGGGGACCTCCGGTCCGTCGAGGTAGGTCTCCCAGGGAGCACCCGTTGGGCGGTGCCCCGAGGTCATGAACCACTCCTCAATCGCCTGGTACGCCGCCGAGACTCCCTCGTACGGTCCGACGTGGGTCGTGAGAGCGGCCAGGCCTCCGGGCAGCGTGATGGTGTGCACGTCCCCGTCGAGGTCCAAGTCCGCCGGGCACGGGAAGCCGGCATCCACTGTGAAGCCGCCGTCGACCATGTCGTAGCGGGCAAAGGGCTTGCCATCGACGGGTACGGCGGCGCGTGCCAGAGCGCCGAGGACCTTGTCGAATGCCTCCGCGAGGAAACCGCCAACCTCGCTCATGCTGCACGTGCCAGACAGGACTGCCGCATGCTGCGAATCGATCTCCACCGTGTGGATGTCGTAACCCATGACGCACCTCCTAGGGCAAGCCTACGCCGCGGTCAGCTCACGCTGACGTGGACGGGTGATCGCCAGTGACAGGCCGGCGGCGAGGACTGCGAGGAGTCCGGCAAGCCACCACGCGGTGGCGTAGTCACCCGCTGCGACGCGGATCCAGCCCGACACTGCTGCGGCGAATGCGGCACCCACCATATGCGCGGCGAACACCCAGCCGAAGACGATGGCTCCGCGCTCGACGCCGTAGATCTCCCGGCAGAGCGTCACCGTCGGCGGCACCGTCGCGACCCAGTCCAGGCCGAACAGGACCATGACGAGGAGCAGCGGCGGCTCGATCTCCGGACCGAGGATGAAGGGGATGGCCAGGAGCGCTACGCCACGCAGTGAGTAGTAGACGGCGAGCAGGATGCGCGGGTCGATTCGGTCGGTGAGCCAGCCCGATCCCACGGTCCCGACGATGTCGAAGATTCCGACGATCACGAGGAGGCTGGCCGCGGTCGTGGCGCCGACGCCGTGGTCGTGCATGGCAGGGACGAAGTGGCTGCTGATGATCCCGTTGGTGGTCCATCCGCAGATAGCGAAGGTGATCGCGAGGAGCCAGAAGGCGCGCGTGCGGGCGGCATCCCGAAGGACAACGAGGGCGCCTGCGGCGGCCCGCCATCCGCTGTGCGTCGTATTGGCCTCGAGCTCGGGCATCGAGTCCGCGCCATACGGAGCGATCCCGAGATCAGACGGCCGGTCGCGCATTACCAGTGCGACGACGGGGATGAGCGCGGCGCTGAGCACGGCGACGAGAAGGGAGGCGGAGCGCCAGCCCTGATGCTCGATGAGTCGCGCGAGAATCGGCAGGAAGACGAGTTGGCCCGTCGCCCAGGCGGCGCCGAAGACGCCGACCACCAGTCCTCGTCGCTTGGTGAACCATCGGTTGGCGACGAGGGCGCCGAAGACCAGTGCCGTGGAGCCGGTCCCGAGTCCGACAAGCACGCCCCAGAGCAGCACGAGTTGCCACGACGCGGTCATCACCGCCGTGAGCCCCGTGCCGAGGGCGAGCAGCGCCAGCGCACCCACCGCGATACGCCGTACGCCGAAGCGCTCCATGAGCGCCGCGGCGAAAGGTGCCGTGACTCCGTATATGACGAGGTTGACCGAGATGGCCAGCGAGGTCACGGAGCGCGACCAACCGAGGTCGTCCTCGATGGGGACGATCATCACGCCCTGCGACGACCGGAACGCCGCGGACGCGATGAGGACGAGGAAGGTAGCCAGGGCCACCCACCACGCGCGATGGATCCGCTGGTGCGACTCCACGTTGCCCTCCTCGGTCTGTCCCTGCCTACCTGCGCGGACCGTGCCACCATAGGGCCATGCAGGGAATAGCCTCGACGGCTTGTTCCATCGGGCGCGGGCCCGCCGAGGGGTGGTTGTCCGCTGACCGCGTGCTCCTCTTGGCGCAGCCGATCAGCGACTTTGACGAACTCCCTGATCATGTCTCCCGTGAAGCCTTCATCTACGAGCCCGATCTACTTCAAGGCGCGAGGAGTCCTGCTCGATGAGGTGAGTCTGGTTTCTGTATGAGCGAGCTGTCGGGACACGACGAGATCATGGACCTGCTCACCGCGCTCGGGCAGCGCCTCGATAACGGGGGCTGCATGACCAGACTTGGCGGTAGCAATCCAGTGTTGGTACCAGTGTCGTGCCACCCGATTAACTCATGTCACGCACACCCTCGTTTCCACACACGCCTGCCTACGTCCAGGACTTTTCTTCCTGATCCCAAGCTCCGCCGGGTAGCTTGCCCGGCTTAATGAACGCATCCAGTACATTCGCCATGATCTGCGAGCAGTTGTTGTCGAAGTCGAAACACGGCAGCGCACTGATCCAGGCAATTGACCCAGTGGAGAAGACCGCACCGTCGTTGGCGGTGGTGAAGTAGGTCATATCCGCGCGAACTGTTGGGCTTTGGGTGCCCAGAGTGCCCGGATGATTGAACATGATGTCCTCGTGCACACTCGCGTAGTTGTCAGACCATGAAGTAGACGAAGCAAGCAGTTTCGTGTGTGGCGGAGTTCCTAGCTCAAGGTCATAGCGCTCTGTTTCAAGCCCCGCGGCTCCCCCGAGAGCCAGGCCGAAGTCTCCAAAGACTTCACCTTCGACTCCATCGAAGATCCATGCCACCGACTTGTGGTAGCTATCTGGCATCCGTCGATAAGGGTGACACTCATCGAATCCCTGCGTGGTAAACCCCACGCCCGTGAGCTTCTGCGGTGGACGCGCCCGATTGCGCCAGATGCCGCCCCGCTCGGCCGACGTCTGGTGGTAGTACTCGCCCGGTTCGGCCTGCCAGGCCCGCATGCCTGCCTCGCCCTTGCGTACCTCCATGAGCTCCGGCTCGCCGTCGCGATAGGAGATCACCCAGTAGAAGCCGTTGCCTCCGAGGTACATTAATCTGCCGCCCTCGGCGACATACTCCTCGAGGTTGTTCAAGCTTTGCTCGCTCCAGTACTCAGGATGCGAGCCTGTGAGGACCACCGAGTATTGCTTCAACAGGTCCAGGCCGTCGCGCTCGAGATCGTGATCGGTGGCGACGTCGTAGGAGTAGCCCTTCTTCTCCAGCCAGCCGATCAAGGACAGATCACGCGGGAACTGCCACACCGTCCCGATAGCGGAGGAACGCCACTTCGGACGCATGTTCAAGATGGGCCGTTTCCAAGACGTGAAGCAGACGCCAGCCCCATCGGTGTGATGATCGTAGGTAGATCGTCCGAACCGCGGGTCCTGGTAATAGTCCGCCTCAGCTTCGGTCAAGACGGCTGGGTGGGACAGGATCGCCTGACCGACCGGTACGTGATGGACGACCATTTCGTTCGCATAGGCCAAGTAGGAGTTGGTCGGCATCAAGAACAGGATCGGAGCCGTGGCCTTGACTGGACGCACGAAAAAGGGAATGTGGTCTTCTGCATCGTCGATCGTCACGCGAGCGGCGTAGGCGCCACTGCGCTGTCCTTTCGGTATCCGCCAGGAGAAGGTGGTCTCCCAATCACAATCCATGACAGCGTCGTCATGAAAGGCGATGCCACCGTACTCTCCGGGAGCCACCCTCCAGTCATCGTGGCGTCCAGACCAGTTGTAGCCCGTCATAGCGCGAACCGGTCGCTGCACTCCGGTGCCGTTCAAGCCCGATCCAGAGACATCGCGAACAACGTCGTCGATGCCGTCAGGCCCGTAGCCTGCGGTTGTGTCCCAGGCCGCGATAGCCCCCGCGGCCGCCATCGGATCCGTGGCGAGATCCTTCAACTCGGTGGTGTCCAGAGCTGCACCGATGACACCCGCCCTATCAATCTTGCCGTTGTAGGAAAACTCGCGAAAGAGCCCTCGAACAGCAGCAAAATTCTGAGCTGCCCCCCACATGAACGGAGAGGTCGCAGTTGCTGGCTTCACCCGGAGCTTCTGATCGACAAGTGAGAAGTGATCAAAGGGTGCGACGCGACCGAGTCGACCGTTGTAGGGGTTCACAACTGCCTGCTGAGTCATGTGCGTGTTGCCCGAGCGCGGGTCGTAGCTGACTGCTACGAAATACCACGTGTGATGCACGAGCGGGACCGGCGAGACGATCTCATCGGTGTCAGACCCGTCGCCCACCCAGAAAGCTAGGCGACTGTTCCCATCGATGCCGAGCGCGTAACCCGCTGTCTCATGAAGAGCGAACTTGCCCATGATCACCTGGCGACCCTTATCGGGCGTGGTCGGGAACACGTAGGCCCAAAGTGTGAACGGACCGCTGAGATTGAGTTTGTCGGATGGATCGTCGACGATCACCGCGTTACCAACATTGACGAATTGCTTGGCGACGCTGTGTTCGCCATTGCAATCTGCGGAGACGGTTTCCTCGATGAACCCCGGGCCATCCGGATGCTCATCTCCGTGGATGATGCGGACGATCTCGACCTGAGCGCTGGTCGCGTTGTCCACGCTGACCTTGAACTCAATGTCCTCTCCCGGAGCCACACTCACCTTGTCCGTGTAGCCGGTGATCGCAATTGTTGCCATGGTTACTCCGATCCCTCAGGAGGCTCGTAGGTCGTTGACTCGACGCAAGAACACGGCGTGGTACGCCTCGTCCAACGTCGGGTAGATCTTGTCGTCGACGATTCGCGGTGGAACGCCAGGAAGTCCACTCAAGGCCACCACCCGGTACGACTCGAAGGGCACCTCGCAGTACACCGCATACTTGTCGGGAATCGGTGCCTTCCTGAAGTAGTTCAGCATCCGCTCGAGGTGATCGGAGTGCTGCCCCATCGGTTTTGCCTGATGCTCGGCGATGAGATCGGGATTGATCCACGAGCGCAGGCGGGCGCGAAGGGTGCGCTCGAAGACTCGACCCACGATCTCGGACTTATCGCCGATCTCCGGCGCCTGCTGTGGGAGGTACTCCGCGTATCGACCAGTAATTGCGGCCCGATGCAGGGCCTTCCTCCGTTCGCGGATCTCTCGAATCTGATCCTTCAGGCCGAAGAGACCGTTCCTGGTGAACAGAACCGATGCCAATGCGAGCGCTCCCACCAGCATGATGCGCCACGGTCCCCAGTCGGTGAACCATTGCGTAATGCCGACGACAACCACCGTACCCACGACCGCTCCCTCGGGACGACCGAGACCACCGATGACGATCATCGCGAGCAACAGCAGCAGCAACTCGAGGCTGAAAATCTGCAGCGATGTGCCACCGATATAGGTGGCATAGAAGGCACCGAGGAAGCCGAGCATCGCCGAAGCGATGATGAACACCCGGGTGCGTTCCTTATTGAAGTCGATGCCCAATGCGCTGGCGAACGCCTCGTCTTCTTTCGATGTTGCCGCTGTCCGCAACAAGATGCCCGTGCGGCCGCCGTTGACCCAACGGAAGACTCCAAGCGCGATCAGGAGGGCGATAAAGGCGGTGCCGTACAGAAGCGCCTGCCCAGTCGAGGACGTCAGGAGGTCCGACGGGACGATCCGCGCGACGCCGAATAGAGCTCCGTTGAACTTCCCGCCCAAGGCATCGGACTGCGTTACGAAATTTCTCATGAATTCGGATAGTCCGAGAGTTAGCAACGCGTAGTAGAGGCCATCCAGGCGGCGGGCCGGCAGGCTGATGAGCCACCCCATGACACCGCCAAGGATCGCACCCGCGATCAACATTGCCGGCCACGGCAGGCCGTAGGTCACGCTGAGATAACCGGCGCCATATGCACCGACGCCAACAGTTGCCAGCGTGGCGAAGGATTGCAGGCCGGCGGTACCGATGATGAGTGTCCACATCACGTTGATGGCGGCGTAGATGCAGATGATTCCAAACATCGTGTAGATGCGATCGGTCGAGACACCGATGGGAAGCAGGAGGAGTGCTAGGAGTCCAACGAACCAGAACAGTGGCTTCTTGTCGGTGAGGACCATCTCGCGACGCAAGGTCTTCGGGTTGTACCGCCCGGAAAGTTTCAGAATCGATCTCTTGGTTCCCGGCCAGCGACGGCGTTTGAACACCCTCGAGGAGTTCACCGGCCAGTGCGGTCGGTAGGCGCGACGTCCGATGAGGCGTTGGGATTGATTACTCACGGACGTCCTCCAGAAGTCCGCCCAACCCACGGGGTCGGAATATCAAAATGAGAACGACGATGCCGAAGAGCACGAACGGAACGAGCGACTGCTGCAGGTAGCGAGCGGTCATAGCCTCGGCGAGACCAATGAGCCCGGCGGCAGCCACGGTTCCCGGGATGGAGCCAAGTCCGCCAGCGAGCGAGATGATCAAACCGATGACGAGAGGCTGGGTTCCTGATGTAGGGCTGACGAAAAATACCTGCGCCAAGAGCACCGACGAGAGTCCGGTCAAAGCTCCACTGATGGCGAGGACCCGCATGCCTGTCGTGCGAACAGAAACACCTACAACAGCTGCTCCTAGGGGATTCATCATCATGGCCCGCATCTGCAGACCATGGCGGCTGCTGCGCATCCACATGATCACTGCAGCCAACATGAATGACGCAACGATGATCGTACCCAGTTGCTGAGAGGAGATGCCCGCATTGGCGATCTCAAAGCGTCCCTCGCCGAATATCGGAGGCAGTGGCTTGTTCTGCGAGCCGAACAGGACTAACCACAGTTGTGTGCCCATGAGTGAGATGGCCAGCGTCGCGATGAGACTGCGGGTACGGAAGTTCGCCCGATCCTGCAGGGGTAAAAACGCGACAGCTCCCACCAAGAGGCCGGCGAGAGCCGAGCCGCCCATTCCGAAGACCAGGACTCCGACGGACAGCGCCGGTCCCTCCATTCCGAGGGTCTCGGCGTACTGAGCGAATAGCCAGGCTGTATAACCCCCCGCGGTAAAGATGAAGCCCTGCGCCAGGTTGAGCATGCCGATGCTCGCCCAGGTGAAGGAGATACCGATAGCGATCAGTCCGTACATTGACGCCAGCACCGCTGCACTGATCAAGACGTCGATCACAGGTGAACCCCCGCTGACGGCGGAATATCACCCAGGGATTCGCCTGCGTCGAGCTTCAGCTCTCCGGCGTGCATGCCGAGCACCCGATCAACTCGACCTTCAAGCAATGGAACGTTCTGCTCGGCGATGATCATCGCGCCGTCCCCCAGATCGATCTCACACAACGCGGCCACAAGGTTCACCGAGATCTTCGGAGCGAGACCCAGGGATGGCTCGTCCACGAGGTAGAGCCAGGCGTCCGCCATCAAGGCACGGCCAACGGACACCATCCGACGCTCACCGCCGGACAGTGTTCCCGCAGATTGGCGCTGCAGTTTCGCTAAAGGTGGGAAAACCTCTAGGACCTTCTCGCGGCGACGTTTGCGAGAGCGCCACGTTGCTCCCGAATAGGCACCGGAATCCAAGTTCTCTCGAACCGACAGTCCGGGGAAGATTGCATCTCCCTGGGGAGCAAGGGCGATGCCCTTCCGGACAATGTGCGGTGTGGTGCGTCCAACGCCATGCGTGCGTCGTCCACCGATCTGTTCGCCCTTGAAGATGATTGATCCGTCTTGCCAACCGGTAAGACCGACGATGGTGTTGAGCAGTGTCGTCTTTCCGTGACCATTAAGTCCGACAAGACCCACCCGCTCACCAGCGTTCACCGATAAGTCGAGGTCGTGGAGTACCCGGACTGGGCCGTAGCCAGCGGAAACACCTTGCAATTCGAGTATGCGCATCAGGCCACTTCGCCGCTCGACGCGTCCTTGGGGACGTCGAAGTAGGCAGCACGAACCTTGGGCTCGAGGAAAACTCGATCCGGGGGCCCCTCGGCAATGATCTTTCCGACGTCCAAGACGAGTACCCGCGACGCGACCATGGCGAGAAGTTCGAGCCGATGCTCGATCAACAGCACTGCGATTCCGTACTCCTGAGCAAGCTTGCGGACGATCAAGTCGATTTCGTCTATTTCCGATCCGGTGAGCCCAGATGCCGGCTCATCGAGTAGAACGATCTTCGGATCGCGCAAGAGTAGACACGCGAGCATGAGCTTGCGACGCTCAAGAGTCTCCAGTGACCCCGTTTCCGCGCTGAGCGGGGCCCGCATGCGAACGAACTCGGTTGCCCATTCCAGTCGCAATCGCGACGGATACGGCTTGTAGGCCTTCCGAGATGCCTTGAGCGTCTCGCCTACCGTCAGAGCCGCTGGGACTATTGGTCGCTGGTAACTGCGGACCAATCCTCGGCGCACCCGGCCACGCATTGGGATTTTCGCAACGGATTCCCCTTCAAAGGTGACGTCACCACCGTGCCGAAGTTGGCGGCCGGATAGAACCTCGAAGAGGCTGGTCTTGCCGGCCCCATTGGGGCCGGCAAGACCGACAACCTCTGCCTGTTCCACATCCAAGGAGACTTCCTCCAGGATGCTGCGACCTCCGAGCTCAAGCGAGATCGATGAACAGGACAGAAGAGCCATCTGGGAGCGTCCTTCCACTACATCCACGGAGGAGCGACGAACTGTGCCTCAGCGTCATTGAACGGATCGATGACAGTGTGACGGCCGCCTTGCACTTGGTAGAAGTAGTGCGTCGTGCCCTGGCTTGCATCCGAAACGTCGTTCGGGAAGCTCGGAACCACTCCGTTCGCGAAGTTGATGTAACCAGTCACGCCGTTGTACGGGTTCGAAGCAATGAACTCGTTAACCGCAGTGAAGTCCGCCGGGTCGGTGCTGTTCCACGCCTGTGCGAGAACGTTGATCATGTCGTAGCACCAAGCGGGGTACACCATGCCCATGGTGACATCGTTGGTTCCCGTGGCGGCGTGGTACGCCTCACGGAAGGCAACGTCTTCGGCACTCGTGTTGCCGGTGCCGATCACAGTTCCCCAGACAAAGCCCTCGGCCGAGTCACCCGCGATGTCGAGGTATTCGGGCTGCGAAGGTCCGTACTGCAGGTAGACCAGCGAGCCTTCGACCGGATCGGCCGCGAACTGCTGTGAGAAGGATGCGAGCTCCGCACCGATCCAGTGGTCGACCATGATCACACCGGCGTCATTGGCAGCGAGCTTCTGGAGCACCGGGCCCCAGTCCTTGGTCCCCGCAGTGATGTCGATGACCTCACCGAGCTGCCACTGCCCGCCAGAAGCCTCGATTGCCTCGATCGTGGCGGTCGCGATGTTCTGGTTGTAGGCAGTGTCACCACGGATGATGTCCACCGTGGTGTTCTTCGGGGTCCACTGACCTGAATCGGCCAGGTTCGACAGGAACTTCACGAAGCCGGACCCGTAGTATGTCTCTGGTGGATCGACGAAGTAGTTGCCGTACTTAGCCGGATCCGAGGCTCGGATCACCTGCGCGTCGATGTTCGTGTCACCGCTCATGTACGGAGCTCCATACGCGGCCGCGGCCTCGAGCGCCGGCGGCGGGATGATCACGAACGGACTGACGAATGCCGCTACTCCCTCACCGGACAACTTCTGGAACCCGGCGGTGATGCCTTCGGGAGTCAGGATGTCGATGTCGGTCACACTGAAGTCAATGGGACGCCCGCCGACACCACCGGCGGCGTTGATCTCATCTTTGGCCAGGGTGGCCCCATTCAGGCAGTCCGCGTGGTCGGCGATACCGGCCGGTCCGGACTGAGCAATTGGCAGGCCGACCAGAATCGGTTCGCCTGAAGCCTCTGCGGCAGCTTCATCTCCCCCCGAATCAGCCGCAGCCGCCTCTTCGGTGACGCTGCCTTCCTGAGCGGTGTCTTCCTGAGCACCACCACCTGAACTTCCGCAGGCAGTCAGAACTAGGGAAAGCGCGGCCACCGAACCGGCTGCCGTCATCCATCGAGATCTCTTCATGTGGCCTCCCAGTCACATTTGGGGCGCAATCCACCCACTCACGCGAACCTCACCAGCCAGCGGGTCCTATGGGTATCGGTAGATCTGCCGATCTTTGGCATCGGTTTGATAAAGGATCACTCAATTTCCCGTACACCAGCCCCCTTTGATGGCACTGTGGGACAGTGTCAGGGAACCTCCAGGCCGCGATCCGTACGGCAGGGTCCCTCGCTGCCATCGCTTCTGACCACGAGTCGGCGCGAGTGAGAGCCGAAGCCGTGCTCAATGAACTGCAGGAGCTGATCCCGGCCGTGGCCGGCGAGATCGTCGCCCTTGATCCCGTCACCAAACAATCGGTCGTCCTGGCCTCGCACGGATACAGCGACGAAGTTCTCGATCACCTGCACAGCCAGGAGTTCTTCAATGACATGGAGATCCTGAACCTCCCCGCCACGGGACGACCGACCCGCATGAAGGACCTGCCCGGGGATCCGCTGGATAACTGGGCCGTGTCTGAATTTCTCATCCCCGCTGGATATCGCGAAGGCTTAACCATGTGCCTGCGCACGTCCGATGGGCGCTTCGTCGGGATGATGAATGTGTCCACGGCTGACACCGCGCACCCGTCCGACATCGCTCGGGATGTTCTCGAGCGGCTATGCACTGCGCTGGGAAATATGGCAGATCCGTTGCGGTCTCGAGGATGGGTCGCCTCTCTACTGGGCTCCTCCGCGATGGCCATCGGCTTGGACGCGCAAGGTAGGGCCATCGACCTTCCGGGGGTGCCGCGCCACGATCTGCTCTCCGGGGAGACCGAGCTGCTGCGCGTCGCCCGGCGTTCGGCCCGAATGACTTCATGGTCGTCGTTCGTGTGGTCTGACGCAGGCGACTACTTCCGCGTGCGCGTACTACCGTGCAAGGCAGAGGAACCAATGACGACATTAGTGAGTCTGGACGCGATTGATGTCGGGCCCTTTACCCACCGAGAACTCGAAGTGCTTACGCTCGCAGCGGAAGGGCTATCCAACGGAGAAATCGGTGATGCCCTCGTGGTGTCGAGCCGGACCGTGGCCACCCATATCGAGCACATCCTCGACAAGACCAGTGCGCCCAATCGTGCGGCAGCAGCTGCTTATGCACTTCGCGAAGGCCTCATCCTGGGCAAAGTGGATCGGCGGGATCAGCCAAACCATTCGTAACACGAAGACTCTAAGTCCGAGTACACGATGAGTGCCAGCGAGCCCCGCAGCGATTGATCGCTGCGGGGCTCCAGACTTCCTGGTGAGGTGGGGGCCTAGAACAGGCCCACTACGGTGCCATCAACAAGGTTGATCTTCTCTGCGGACGGCACCTTGGGCAGGCCCGGCATCGTCATGATGTCGCCGCAGATGACCACGACGAACTCCGCGCCTGCCGAGAGCCGCACCTCGCGCACGTCGAGGCTGTGGCCTGTCGGTGCGCCACGCAGCGCCGGATCGGTGGAGAAGGAGTACTGCGTCTTGGCGATGCAAACCGGCAGATGGCCGTAGCCCATGTCCTGCAGTTCGCGCAGTTGCGTGCGTACCTTGGAGTTCGCGGTGACCTCGTCGGCGCGGTACACGCGGGTGGCGAGGGCCTCGATCTTCTCCCACAACGTGGCCTCGTCCGGGTAGACGAAGGTGACCTCGCTGGGCTGCTCGCAGATCTCGACGA
>JBMTDJ010000035.1:0-18916 GCA_049431945.1 Candidatus Nanopelagicales bacterium
GGCATCGGATTCGAACCACAGGCAGATGGTGTTGGTGGTCATGCGGGGAGCCTAGTTGCGTGGGAGTGCCGCTCGGCAGAGCATCCCGCGGCCGAAAACGACGCTTCGTCGCGTGAATGCGATGCCAACGGCGCGACTAGCCGTCGTTTTCGTTGCCGTCGTGACTGCGGAGCGGGTGACCGGGATCGAACCGGCACCACCAGCTTGGAAGGCTGGGGCTCTACCATTGAGCTACACCCGCGAACGTGCGAGCCCTAAGGGTACCCGCTCACATGGATGCACTTCGCGCCCCTGACCAGCGCCCCTGACGGCCGGTGCATCGATCGCCCCTAGACTGACGTCGCCTGCGCGAATGCAGGCACGCGGGGTGTGGCGCAGCTTGGTAGCGCGCCTGCTTTGGGAGCAGGAGGCCCCCGGTTCAAATCCGGGTACCCCGACCAGTGATGCGCGCGATCGGCACCTGTCCGGTCCAAGGACGCGAACTTCGAGCAGATCAGGTCGACAAGCGGCGTGATCTGCTCAAAGTTCGGCGGCGAACGCGCGGCAACCGGCGCGAGGCCTCCGGTCAGGCCCGGCATGGGCGTCGCGACGGGGCAAGTAGGCTGACCGGACTCATCAGCCGTAGGAGATGTCCGTGAAGAGCACTGCCGAGACCCTCAGCCCGACCCGCGTCAAGCTCACGGTCGAGGTGCCCTTCGACGAGCTCGCCCCGAGCCTCGATGCCGCGTACGGCGCCATCGCCAAGCAGGTGTCGATCCCCGGCTTCCGCAAGGGCAAGGTCCCCGCCCGCATCATCGACCAGCGTGTTGGCCGGGCCGCCGTCCTTGAGGAGGCCGTCAACGACGTGCTCCCCAAGGCCTACGAAGAGGCGCTGCGTGAGAACGCGATCGTTCCCCTCGGCCGCCCCGAGGTGGACGTCACCGAGATTGCGGACGGACAGTCGCTGACCTTCACGGCCGAGGTCGACGTGCGTCCTGAGTTCGACATCCCGGACTACTCCGGCATTGTCGTCGAGGTCGACGATGCCGAGGTCTCCGACGACGACGTCGAGGAGCAGCTCACCGGCCTGCGCGGTCGGTTCGCCTCACTCGCCCCTGTCGAGCGCGCTGCGGCGGACGGTGACGTACTCCTCGTTGACCTCTTCGGCTTCGACGCCGACGGGGGATCGATTGAAGACCTCTCCGGTCATGCCCTGTCCTACGAGCTTGGCACCGACGGCATGCTCCCGGGCTTCGACGACGCCGTGCGCGGTGCCACGGCGGGCGAGGAGCGGACCTTCGAGTTCACGCCCGAGGCGGGGGAGTACGCCGGCCGCCCGCTCACCGTCAAGGTCACCGTCTCGGCCGTTCGTGAGCGGAATCTTCCTGAGGCAGACGATGACTTCGCCCAGTTGGCGTCGGAATTCGACACCATCGGCGAACTCCGTGAGGACATTCGCACTCGTCTGGGCCGAGTGCGCGTGCTCGAGCAGGGCATGCAGGCGCGCGGCAAGGTCCACGATGCCCTGCTCGGCCTTGCTGACTTCCCCCTGCCCGACGGCGTCATCCGCCAGGAGGTCGAGGATCACTTCGCCGATGGTCATGCCGGCGACGACGAGCATCGCGCCGAGGTGGAGCGCGAAGCGCGCGATGGTCTGCGGAGTCGACTCCTCTTGGACAAGATCGCCGAGGCCGAGGAGATCTCTGTCGGCGAGTCCGAGCTCTCCGCGTGGCTCCTGCAGAACGCACCCCGCTACGGAATGTCGCCTGACGCCTTCGCGCAGGCGCTAGTCCAGGCGGGTCAGTTGCCGATGGCCATCAGCGACATTCGCCGTGGCAAGGCACTGGCCGTCATCACGTCGAAGGCTCGCGTAGTCGACGCCTCAGGGCGCACGGTCGATCTCGAGGCGCTCGATGAGGAGATGCGCGCGGCCGAGGCTGGCGCCGAGGCCTGATCGAGCCTCACCCCTACGCCCACGGCGAACACGACCGGGGCTGGGACTAACGGCGGCCGGCCCGGCGTTAGGGTCGTCAGGCGGTCAGGGATCTGGCCGATCGAGAGGAGATTCGCGTGAGCATCGATCTGCGGACTGGCGCACCGAGCATGGCGGGCTTCGGTGACATGCTCGACGAGCGTCTCCTGCGCGAGCGCATTGTCTGGCTCGAGGGCGAGGTGCGCGACGAAAACTCCAACCGCATCGCCAAGCAGCTGCAGGTGCTCGCAGCGGAGGATCCCGACAAGGACATCACCCTCTACATCAACTCTCCCGGTGGTTCGATCACCGCGGGCATGGTCATCTACGACACCATGCAGTTGATCCCCAACGACGTGACGACAATCGCGATGGGACTCGCTGCCTCCATGGGGCAGTTCCTGCTGTGCGCCGGTGCTCCTGGCAAGCGCTACGCCACCCCCAACACGCGCATCATGATGCATCAGCCGCTCGGCGGCATCGGTGGCACCGCGTCGGACATCAAGATCCAGGCCGAGCAGATGCTCTTCATCAAGAAGCGGATGGCGCAGCTCATCGCCGAGCACAGCGGCCACAGCGTCGAGGAGATCGAGGCCGACTCCGATCGTGACCGCTGGTTCACGGCCGAGGAAGCCCGCGACTACCGCCTCATCGACCACGTCTACTCCACTTCGGCCGATGCGCCCGGAGCCTCGAAGTGAACGCCGACCTGAGCACCGAAGGAGATCGCATGCGCACCAACTCAGGGCTCCAGGTCCCGCAGGCCCGCTACATCCTTCCTGAGTTCCGTGAGCGCAGCGCTAACGGCGAGCGCGTGCACAATCCCTACACGAAGCTCTTCGAAGAGCGCGTCATCTTCCTCGGCGTACAGATCGACGATGCGTCGGCCGACGACGTCATGGCCCAGTTGCTCGTCCTCGAGTCGATGGACCCCGACCGTGACATCCAGATCTACATCAACTCACCCGGCGGCTCCTATACCGCGATGACGGCGATCTACGACACGATGCAGTTCGTCAAGCCCCAGGTGCAGACCGTCTGCCTCGGGCAGGCCGCATCGGCTGCCGCTGTCCTTCTCGCCGCAGGCACGCCGGGCAAGCGTTTCGCGCTCCCGCACGCGCGCATCCTCATCCACCAGCCCTACACCGAGGGCGGAGGACAGGCGTCCGACGTGGAGATCCAGGCCAACGAGATCCTGCGCATGCGCGAGGAGATGGAGACGATCCTGTCCCATCACACCGGGCGCTCCAAGGAGCAGATCGAGCAGGACATCGAGCGCGATCGCATCCTCACCGCCGAAGGTGCCCGCGAGTTCGGGATCATCGACCAGGTCATCGCGTCCCGCAAGGTGCTCGCGGTCTCCTGAGAAGGTCTCGTCCGCTGTCGGCTGAACGCGCCGGGGGCGCAATCACCCCCACCGGCCCCCACATGGGGGTACCGTCGGAGACTCGGAGGCGTTCGCCTGCCCGAGATCGAAGGAGTAGCCGTGGCGCGCATCGGTGATGGGGGTGACCTCCTCAAGTGCTCCTTCTGTGGCAAGAGCCAGAAGCAGGTCAAGAAGCTCATTGCCGGGCCCGGCGTCTACATCTGCGATGAGTGCATCGATCTGTGCAACGAGATCATCGAGGAAGAGCTCAACGACTCGGCCGATGTGCCCTTCGATGAGTTGCCCAAGCCGCGCGAGATCTACGAGTTTCTCGACAGCTACGTCATCGGGCAAGAGGTGGCCAAGAAGGCCCTGTCTGTGGCGGTTTACAACCACTACAAGCGTGTGCAGGCCGGCGCCAACGTCCGCGGTCGCGACGAGTCGGTCGAGTTGGCGAAGTCCAACATCCTGCTTCTCGGTCCCACTGGCTCGGGCAAGACGCTGCTCGCGCAGACGCTCGCGCGGATGCTCAATGTCCCGTTCGCCATCGCGGACGCCACGGCGCTCACCGAGGCAGGTTACGTCGGCGAGGACGTCGAGAACATCCTCCTCAAGCTGATCCAGGCCGCCGACTACGACGTCAAGCGCGCCGAGACGGGCATCATCTACATCGACGAGATCGACAAGGTCGCTCGCAAGAGTGAAAACCCGTCGATCACACGCGATGTCTCGGGTGAGGGCGTGCAGCAGGCTCTGCTGAAGATCCTCGAGGGGACCACGGCTTCCGTGCCTCCTCAGGGGGGGCGCAAGCATCCGCACCAGGAGTTCATCCAGATCGACACCACCAACGTCCTCTTCATCGTCGGCGGCGCCTTCGCCGGGCTCGACACGATCATCGAGCAGCGCATCGGCAAGAAGCGTGTCGGCTTCACCTTCGATCTCGTGCCCGAGGATGGCCAGACGATCACCGACACCAATCCCGACGACATCTTCGGCTACGTCATGCCTGAGGACATGTTGAAGTTCGGCATGATTCCCGAGTTCATCGGGCGCCTGCCGGTCTTCACCTCGGTGTCCAAGCTTGACCGCGACGCCCTAATGCAGGTGCTCACCGAGCCGCGCAATGCGCTGGTGAAGCAGTACCAGAAGCTCTTCGAGCTCGACGGCGTCGAGCTCGAGTTCACCGATGAGGCACTCGGTGAGATCGCTGACCAGGCCCTCAAGCGCGGCACCGGCGCGCGTGGTCTGCGGGCGATCCTTGAGGAAGTCCTCCTCAACGTCATGTACGACGTCCCGAGCCGCTCTGACGTGGCTCGCGTCGTCGTCACCGAGGAGACGGTGCGCGACAACGTCCTGCCGACGCTCGTGCCGCGCGAGGTCGAGACGCCCAAGCGCCGAGTGCGCAAGGAATCCGCCTAGTTCGCTGAGTGGGCCCTGCACGTGTACCGCCCGTGAGCGACGCTAACGGCTCTCTTAACGTCGCTGAGCGGCGGAATCGGTGCGCGAGGTCCTAGTCCGTCACCGCCAGCGTGACGGCGACGTCGATCGTGTCACCGCCTGGGTCGAACGTCAGATCCGCAATCGCACCCGTCGCCTTCAGGTCGCCCGCAATCGACTCGAGGCGTGCCAGCGACTCCGCAGGACCGCGAACGACCGCGCTGGCGACCTCTGCCTTCATCGAGGCCTTTGCTTCGCTCTTGGCCTTGCGCACCAGTGACAGCGCGATCGCGGTGTCCGCCACCACGGCGCGATCGCCGTCGCCCGCCATGGCCAGGACCTCGTCGGCCGACGGCCACGCGGCACGATGCACTGATCCCTCCTGCCACCAGGACCAGACCTCTTCGGTGACGAAGGGCAGGAAGGGTGCGAAGAGGCGCAGTTGCACGCTCAGGGCGATGGCGAGGGCAGCCTTTGCCGATGCCGCGCCCTCAGGCCCCTGACCGCCGTACGCGCGGTCCTTGACGAGCTCGACGTAGTCGTCGGTGAACGACCAGAAGAAGGTCTCGGCCAGCTCGAGAGCTCGCGTGTAGTTGTAGTCCTCGAGCGCCGCCGTTGCCTGGCGCACCGTCTCGGCGAGATCCGCGATCATCGCGCGGTCGAGCGGTGCGGTCACGGCAGATGCGTCAGCGACGGGATCGAAGCCCAGGACGAACTTCGATGCATTGAGGATCTTGATCGCCAGGCGGCGGCCGATCTTCATCTGCCCAACGTCGAACGCCGTATCGGTCCCGGGGCGTCCCGATGCCGCCCAGTAGCGCACCGCATCAGATCCGTGCTCGTCGAGCAGGCCCATCGGCGTGACGACGTTGCCCTTGGACTTGCTCATCTTCTTGCGGTCCGGGTCGAGGATCCAGCCGCTGATGGCCGCGTCGCTCCACGGCAGGCGATCGAACTCCAGGTGGCTGCGCACCACCGTGGAGAAGAGCCAGGTGCGGATGATCTCGTGTGCCTGCGGCCGCAGATCCATGGGGAACACGCGCGACCACAGATCCTCATCGCGCGTCCAGCCGCCGGCGATCTGTGGGCTCAGCGACGACGTCGCCCAGGTGTCCATGACATCCGGGTCGCCGATGAAGCCGCCGGGCTTGCCACGCTGATCCTCTGAGAATCCAGCAGGCGCATCGCTCGACGGATCGATAGGCAGATCACCATCGGCGGGCACGAGCGGCGCGGAGTAGTCCGGGTTGCCCTCGGCATCGAGGGGGTACCACAGCGGCAGTGGCACGCCGAAGAAGCGCTGACGCGAGATCAACCAATCGCCGTTGAGACCCTCGACCCAATTCTCGTAGCGCACCTGCATGTGCGCCGGATGCCAGCGAAGTTCGCGTCCGCGCTCCAACAACTGCTCGCGCAGCTCGGGGCCGCGGCCGCCATTGGTGAGGTACCACTGCCGTGTCGTCACGATCTCCAGCGGCCGGTCGCCCTTCTCGAAGAACTTCACCGCGTGCGTGATCTCGCGAGGCTCACCCACCATGTCGCCGGACTCGCGCAGGAGGGCCACGATCCCTTCCTTGGCCGAGTGCGCGGTCTTGCCGGCGAGTTGGGCATACGCCGCCTGCGCGTCCGCGCCCTCGATCCAGGCGGGGGTGTCGGTGAGGATGCGCCCGTCCCAGCCAATGATCGGTCGTGTAGGCAGTTGCAACTCGCGCCACCACGTGACGTCCGTGAGATCGCCGAAGGTGCAGATCATGGCGATGCCCGACCCCTTCTCGGGATCGGCCAGGGCATGCGCAACGACCGGGACCTCGACGCCGAAGAGTGGTGTGCGCACCGTCGAGCCGAAGAGGGGCTGGTAGCGCTCGTCGTCGGGATGCGCGACGAGAGCCACGCATGCCGGGATCAATTCAGGACGCGTCGTCTCGATGTAGACGGGCTCACCGCCATCGATGCGCTCGAATCCAATGCGGTGGTAGGCGCCGGGTCGCTCACGGTCCTCGAGCTCGGCCTGCGCCACGGCGGTGCGGAAGGTGACATCCCAGAGTGTCGGCGCCTCCGCCTGGTACGCCTCGCCGCGTGCAAGGTTGCGCAGGAACGCTCGCTGCGACACGGCGCGGGCGTTGTCGTCGATGGTCTGGTAGGTCTGCGTCCAGTCGATCGACAGGCCGAGTCGACGCCACAGCTCCTCGAAGACGACCTCATCCTCGACTGTGAGCCGCTCGCAGAGCTCGACGAAGTTGCGGCGGGAGATCGGCACCTGGTTCTTGGCATCGGGCTCCGCGGGGGGTTCGAAGGCCGGGTCGTAGGGAAGGGAGGGATCGCACCGCACGCCGTAGTAATTCTGCACGCGCCGTTCGGTCGGCAGGCCATTGTCATCCCAGCCCATGGGATAGAAGACGGAGAAACCCCGCATGCGCTTGTAGCGCGCGATGCAGTCGGTGTGGGTGTACGAGAAGACGTGGCCGACGTGGAGCGAGCCGCTCACCGTCGGGGGAGGCGTATCAATCGAGTACACCTCGTCGCGAGGGCGACTGCGATCGAAGAGATAGACGCCATCGGCCTCCCAGGCATCGACCCAGCGCTGCTCGATGCCGTCGATGCTGGGCTTGTCCGGGAGGCGGGGGCTCATGGCGGCCCATCCTAGGAGGCCGCCACTAGGGTGTTGGACGTGACCAACGCCATGCCCGAGGGCTACGCCGAACTTCAGGCCGAACTCCTCGGTCGCTGGCCCGAGAACGCCATCGACCCGTCACTGTCGCGTATCAGCGCGATCATGGATCTCCTCGGCCAGCCGCAGACGGCGTACCCGGTCATTCAGGTCACCGGGACCAACGGCAAGTCATCCACCGCGCGGATGATCGCTTCCCTGCTCCGAGCCCTCGGGCTGCGCACCGGCCTCTACACCAGTCCGCACCTGATCGACATGCGGGAGCGCATCGAGATCGATGGCGAGCTCATCTCGGCGGAGCAGTTCATGGCCGTGGCCGGTGACGTCGCCCCCTTCATCGCAAGTGTCGATGCGAGCGTGGAAGCCGACGGGGGCACGCCGGTGACGTACTTCGAGACCCTCACCGCGATCGCCTATGCCGCATTTGCCGACGCCCCGGTCGACGTCGCCGTCGTGGAGGTCGGCCTCGGTGGCACGTGGGACGCCACCTCAGTGTGCGCTCCACAGGTGTCAGTCATCACGCGAGTGTCGATGGACCATGCGGACATCCTCGGAGACCGGATCGATCTCATCGCGACCGAGAAGGCCGGCATCGTCAAGGCAGGATCCTTCGCGATCATCGCCGAGCAGGAGCCCGATGCGGCCGCCGTGATCGAGGCACGCATTGACGAGGTTGGGGTGCCCGCGGCATGGGAGGGCACGAGCTTCGCCGTCCTCGACCGCACCGTTGCCGTGGGTGGTCAGTTGCTCAGCCTCCGGGGACTGTCGGGCGTGTATGAGGATGTATTCCTGCCCTTGTTCGGCGCTCATCAGGCGCGCAATGCTGGCGTCGCACTTGCGGCGACCGAGGCATTCATCGGTGGCGGGACCCTTGCGCTGGATGCGGACGCTGTGCGTGAGGGATTCGCGGATGTCACGTCACCGGGTCGGCTGGAAGTTGTCCGTCGGGGACCCACCGTGATCATCGATGCCGCCCACAATCCCGCGGGGGCGACGGCCCTTGCCGATGCCCTGTCGGAGGCCTTCGCCTTCACCCACCTCATCGGGGTGGTCGCTGTGCTGTCCGACAAGGACGCCGCCGGGATCCTGCGAGCACTTGAGCCTGTCCTCGACCAGATCGTGGTGACGCAGAACGACTCACCGCGCCGACTCGGAGTTGATGAGTTGGGTGCCCTCGCCATGGAGATCTTCGGTGAGGACCGCGTCACGGTCACACGCGACCTCTCCGACGGACTCGACGCAGGGATCCGCCTTGCCGAGGAGGCCGACACGTATGCCGCCTCCGGGGTCATCGTGACCGGCTCAGTGGTCACTGCGGGCCACGCGCGCGCGATGCTCACGCGGGGCGCCCGGTGAGAGTGCTGGGCGCATCGGTCCTCGCACTCGAGGCGATCGTCGTGATCCTCGCGATCCCGGTTGTCGTCGTGGTCGGCACCGTGCCCGTCCCACCGTGGCTCGGGATCGGTGCCGGAGTGCTCCTGGCCGCCTCCCTGGTCATGCTTGCGCGCTACGTCACCCGACCCTGGGCGGTGCCGGTGGGCTGGGTGCTCCAGGTGCTGGTGATCCTCACCGGCTTCCTCGCGCCGCCCTGGATGTTCATTGTCGGTGGCATCTTCGCCCTGCTGTGGGGCGTGGCCATCAAGCTCGGCCGCCAGGTCGATCAAGCGCGAGCGGGCGCTGCCGATCCTCGCTCTCCTCCGGCGGGATAGGCTCCTCGGGCATTCATCAGCCCTCGAAGGAGCACCTCGTGTCACAGCGCACCCTTGTCCTGGTCAAGCCCGACGGCGTCGCTCGTGGCCTCGTCGGTGAGGTCCTTGCCCGCATCGAGCGCAAGGGATTCAGCATCGTGGCCATGGAGTTGCGGACGATCCCCGCTGAGGTCGCCAAGGCGCACTACGCCGAGCATGCCGACAAGCCCTTCTTCGGTGATCTGGTCGAGTTCATCACCTCAGGGCCACTGGTCGCTGCTGTCATCGAAGGACCCGAGGCGATCACGTCGTGGCGCACGATGATGGGCGCGACGAATCCGGTCAATGCCGCACCGGGGACGATTCGCGGTGATCTAGCGACGGAGACGCAGTTGAACGTCACGCACGGGTCGGACTCGCCTGAGTCGGCTGCCCGCGAGATCGCGCTCTTCTTCCCGTCGCTGGGCTGATCCGTGGCACTGCGCTCGCGTGCGCGCCTGGGTCTGGCCGCTGTCGGCGCGGTGGCGGGCGGATATGCCGCGGCCCGACCGACGCTCATGCCGTGGCCGGATCGGGTGAGGCAGGGATTCATCGCTGCCATGTGCCTGGCAAGTGGTGGCGCTGCCTTCATCGCTGCCGGAAGTGCGGGATTGCGCAACGGCGGTATGCCCACGGCCACCCAGAGGGTGCGTCGCACGGCCATGGTGACCGCCGGCGGTGCGGCGGCGTTCGGCGCTTTCAAGGTGGCCAAGTCCCAGGCGTCGCGACGGCTCGAGGGCGGGGGCCGCGCCATCGAGCCGGGGTTCTCCACCCCGCCCCATTGGGAGACGGTGTCCGGCGGGCCGGGATCCCTCGTGGATTTCGCGACCGTGGGCCGCGAGGGCGCTCGTTTCCTCGGCTCCAGCGTCCCGGCAGAGGTCGTTGAGCAGGTCACGGGAACCTCCCCCGGGATGCCGGCGGTTCGTGTCTTCGTCGGCTACGACTCAGCGCCCACGCCCGAGGAGCGCGTCGACCTTGCACTCGCGGAACTGAGGCGCACGGGCGCGTACGACCGATCGACGTTGCTCATCGGTGCACCCGCGGGCAGTGGCTACGCCAATCCGACTCCGGTCGACGTACTCGAGATCTTGTTGCACGGTGACACTGCAGCTGTCGCCGTCGGCTATGGACTCCTGCCGTCATTCCTGTCGCTCGATCGCGTCGCACTCGCAGCACGCACGCAGTCGCTCCTCATCGAGGGCATTGCCGCCGACCTTGCTGGACGACATCGACGTCCCCGGCTGCTGCTCTACGGCGAGAGCCTCGGCGCGCGCGTGCAGCAGGCAGCGATTCAGGCCGGGACGGCGGACCTCGACCGCATCGGCGTCGACGCCGCACTGTGGGTGGGGACGCCGGGAGGCCCGGAGTCGGTGGCCTTCCATGCGGCGACCGCGGGCGAGTCGATCACGATCGATCGGCCCGAGCAGATCCCCTCACCCCTGCCCAGCCCCCGGCCGAGGGTGTGGTTCCTCGAGCATGACGGTGATCCGGTGGTGCGATTCGAGCCCACCGTGGCGTATAGGCAACCCCCCTGGCTCGCGCAGCGACCGAGGGGCCGCAACGTCCCGGACGCCATGCTCTGGTCGCCGGGCATCACCTGGGCCCAGGTGATGATCGACACGCTCTTCGCTACGAACGTCAAGCCCGGCAACTTCGAAAGCCGCGGCCACGACTACCGCGCGGACCTCGGCGCGGTGGTGCCCGCGGCCTACGGCCTGTCGGTCGATGAGGGGACAGCGCAGCGGCTCGAAGACGCCTTGCGCAGCCTGGAAATCGAGCGTGCCCGTCGCGTGGGGGAGGCCTAGTTGCTCGCCGGGCTTGGGCCATTTCCCGTCTGACCCGTACCATGGTGCACACCCGTCACGCCGCGGGTCCTACGTTGGGGAGGGTTCGTGTCCAACACGATGTCGTTCGTCGGCCGCGACATGGCCGTCGATCTCGGCACCGCCAACACCCTCGTCTACGTCCGCGGACGTGGGATCGTGCTCAATGAGCCCTCTGTGGTTGCCATCAATCAGACGACGGGCGGCATACTCGCGGTGGGCTCCGAAGCCAAGAAGATGATCGGTCGTACTCCGGGCAACATCGTGGCGATCCGGCCCCTCAAGGATGGCGTTATCGCCGACTTCGACACCACCGAGCGCATGCTTCGCTACTTCATTCAGAAGGTCCACCGCCGCCGCCACCTGGCCAAGCCTCGCCTGGTCATCTGCGTGCCCTCGGGTATCACCGGTGTCGAGCAGCGTGCAGTCAAGGACGCCGGTTACGCCGCCGGGGCACGCAAGGTGTACATCATCGAGGAACCGATGGCGGCTGCGATCGGCGCCAACATGCCCGTGCACGAGCCGACCGGCAACATGGTCGTCGACATCGGAGGTGGCACGACCGAGGTCGCCGTCATCTCACTAGGTGGCATCGTCACGTCGATCTCGATTCGTGTCGGTGGTGACGAGTTGGACAACGCGATCATTCAGTACGTCAAGAAGGAGTACTCGCTGTTGCTCGGCGAGCGCACTGCCGAGGAGATCAAGGTCGCCATCGGATCGGCGTTCCCGATGCCCGATGAGCCCCACGCCGAGATCCGCGGTCGCGACCTTGTGAGCGGCCTGCCCCGCACCGTCGTGGTGACCGCCGAGGAGATCCGCCGAGCCATCGATGAGCCCGTGAATGCCATCGTGGATGTGATCAAGACCACCCTGGATCGGACCCCTCCCGAGCTCTCGGGCGACATCATGGACCGAGGGATCGTCCTCACGGGCGGGGGAGCACTCCTCACGGGCCTCGATGAGCGCCTTCGCCATGAGACGGGGATGCCGATCGTCGTTGCCGATGATCCGCTCGATTGCGTGGCGATGGGTTCGGGCAAGTGCGTGGAGGAATTCGAGGCTCTCCAGCAGGTGCTTATCTCCGAGCCTCGCCACTAGTCGATCACTCGGGCGTGCGATGAGGGACACCCGGCGATCGAGGATCGTCCTAGCGATCCTTGTGCTCATCTCGATCACGCTCATCGTCTTCGACCTCCGCGGCGGTGGCATCACACGTCCGCTGCGATCCGTGGGCGAGGCAGTCCTCGGTACATCGGAGCGCGCGATGGCGAGCGTCGTGGTGCCCGTGCGGAATTTCTTCTCGTCGGTGGGATCGATCGGTGACACCGATCAGCGCATCCTCGAACTCGAGCAGGAGAACGCCCGGCTTCGCGCGGAGTTGGACACCGTGGCCAATGACCGGGCCCGGGCCGATGATCTGGATGCACTGCTCGACCTGGTGTCGACCAATGACTACTCCACTGTCCCCGCCCAGGTCATCGCCGTCGGCCCAGCGCAGGGATTCGCCTGGACCGTGACGATTGACGTGGGAAGCCGTGACGGCGTTGAGCGGGACATGTCGGTCATCAGCGGCGCCGGCCTCGTCGGTCGCACCATCGATGTGGGACCCACGACGTCGACCGTCCTCCTCATCGTGGACGCGACGTCGTCCGTGGGCGGCCGGCTCTCGGGCTCGTCTCAGATCGGGATCGTCTCGGGCACGGGGCGGCAGGACTCCCTCACGATGCAGCTCCTCGACCCTCTCGCCCTGGTGGATGTCGGCGATGTCGTGGTGTCGTTCGGTTCCGAGGGAGGGCGCCCGTACGCGCCGGGCATTCCCATCGGCATCGTGGCGGAGATGCGGGGCACCGAGGGCCAGCTCACCCGGTCGGCCATCCTTGAGCCCTACGCCGACATGTCGCGGCTAGACATCGTGGGGGTCGTGCTGCGAGCACCGGAGAGCGCACCGCGATCGACGCTCGCACCTTCGGTAGCGCCCACTGCTGACCCGACCGAGGGAGGCCAGTGATGGTGGGACGACGCATTCTCATCAGCGCGATCCTGCTCCTCGTGGCCGTCCTCATCGAGGTGACGGTGCTGGCCCCGCTCGACCTCCCTGGCGCCACTCCCAGCCTGGTGCTCGTCGTCATTGTGATCCTCGCGGGGCAGTTCGGTGCGACCACAGGTGCCGTCGCCGGCTTCGCGGGCGGGCTCCTGCTCGACATCGCCCCTCCCGCGGCCGGCACCATCGGGGTGTCTGCCTTGCTGCTCACGGTGGTGGGCTACGCGACGGGCCGGTTTGCCGAGTCCGATGACCGACCCTGGTGGTCGTTGGCGATCGTGGCCGCGATCGCGGCGCCCCTTGTTGTCCTGGCCGGGGCGATCGTCGGCGGATTGCTCGGCGATCCGCGGGTGCGCTGGGACGAGGTCCTCGGCCTCATGCTCACGTCTGCCGGCTATGCCCTGGCCCTCGGCCTCGTCCTCGCCCTTCCGCTCCGGCGCCTATGCCGCTGGGTCGTTCCCGAGGCCTACTCACGCTGAGAGTCCGATAATCGGACAAGTCGGACCGCGGCGAAGGCGACTCTTCCCCCGTCCCGGCGTACCGTGGTGGGGCCCATGCACGCCCCCCCAGAACCGCGAGATGCACTGACGAGCGAGGAGGTGCCATGAGCGACAGGTCCAACCTGCGCCTCGTCGTCCTCGGGGTCCTCATCCTCTCGCTCGTCGGCACCCTCCTGGCGCGACTGTTCTACCTCCAACTCGTCGTGGGCGAGGAGTACGCCGCCCAGGCGGCCAGCAACTCCACGCGCGAGGTCGTCACGCCGGCCGTGCGCGGGCTCATCCTCGATCAGCGCGGCCGTCCACTCGTCGCCAACCGCACGTCGCTGGTCGTCTCGGTCGACCGCACCGTGCTGACTCGGGAGGAGGACGATGGCGCGGCCGTCCTAGATCGGCTCTCGCAGGCCCTGGGCGTCTCGCGCGAGTCCATCGAGCAAAAGCTCATGCCGTGCGGATCCGAGGGAGCTCCACCGCTCCCGGTGTGCTGGGACGGATCGCCGTACCAGCCCGTGCCTGTGGCGAAGGACGTGGCGACGGAGACGGCGCTCACGATCATGGAGCGACGTGCGGACTTCCCCGGGATCACCGCACAGCTCGCGGCCGTGCGCGAATACCCCGGACCCTTCGAAGCCAATCTCGCGCACATCCTCGGGTATGTCGGTCCGGTGACGCAGGAGCGGCTGGATGCGCAAGGCGACAGCGTCGATCCTGCGCGGCTGCGGGCACGCGACCTCGTCGGCCGCAATGGCCTCGAGGCCCAGTACGACGCGGAATTGCGCGGGATTCCCGGCATCACCACCCTCGCGGTGGATCAGGTCGGCCGAGTGACCGGCACCGTGTCGGAGTCGGACCCGGTCGCGGGCAACTACATCGTGACCAACATCGATGCGAATCTGCAGGCGGTGGTCGAGCAGGCCCTGGCTGACTCCGTCGAGCGGGCGCGGGAGGAAGGGGACGTCGGCGATACCGGCGCGGCGGTCGTCATCGACGTCCGCACAGGTGCCGTGCTCGCCATGGCGAGCTACCCCACATACGAGCCCCAACTGTGGGTGGGCGGCATCTCCTCGCGCGAATACGACAAGCTCATCGCCGATCGCGCGCTCTCGTCCACGGTGACGCAGGGCACCTATGCGCCGGGATCGACGTACAAGGCTGTGACCACGGTGGCTGCGGCCCGCGAAGGCTACGACCTCTACGGCACCTATCCGTGCCCTGCCGACTACACCGTCGGGTCGCAGCGCTTCCGCAACTTCGAGTCGTCGGGCTACGGTCCCATCTCGCTCCAGCGCGCGCTTGAAGTGTCGTGCAACACCGTCTTCTATCGGATTGCCGACGAGATGTGGCTCAAGGGCGGTGGGCTCTACGCACCGCAGGGCGCACCTGATCCCGTCGCGGAGACAGCGGCGGCCTTCCGCCTAGGCGAGGCTACGGGGATCGATCTGCCCTATGAGGCCTCGGGATTGGTGTCTGGTCGCGACGAGAAGATGCAGGTGTGGGAGCAACGCCGCGACGAGTGGTGCTCCGACGCCAAGGAGGGCTACTCGAAGCTACGCGAGGAGAACCCCAAACTCGCCGAGTACTACACGGCACTGGCCAAGGAGAACTGCCTCGACGGCTTCCGCTGGCGCAACGGCGATGCGATCAACGCGTCCATCGGGCAGGGTGACACCTCCATCACCCCTCTGCAGCTCGCGATGACGTACGCCGCGATCGCTAATGGGGGCACCGTCTACCAGCCCCAGGTCGCCAAGGCGATCCTGAGCAGTAGGGGTGAGGTCGTGCAGCAGTTCGACCCGGTGATCCGTGGCAAAGTGCCCGCACCGGAGGGGACCTTCGAGTTCCTGCGCAACGCACTCGCGGGTGTCACGGCAGAGGGCACCGGGCGGATTCCCTTCGATGGATTCCCCCTCGACCAGATCCCGGTCGCATCCAAGACCGGATCCGCGCAGGTCTTCAGCGACAACTCCACGACGGCCTGGTACGCCAGTTTTGCTCCGGCCAACGATCCGCAGTACGCCGTCGTCATGATGGTCACGCGCGGCGGCACGGGCTCGCTCACGGCCGGCCCCGGCGTCCGGACGATCTA
The DNA here is from genome assembly GCA_049431945.1 of Candidatus Nanopelagicales bacterium. GTDB lineage: Bacteria > Actinomycetota > Actinomycetes > S36-B12 > S36-B12 > Mxb001. Next base: position 15,600 of record JBMTDJ010000035.1, read on the forward strand.
CGAGGCGCTCTTTGGCATCGAGGACGGGATCGTCGATCCGGCCAAGAGCGTCCTCATCGGCGGGGAGCCCTCCCGGATCCTGCCTGTCGTACGTCCGGATGGGACGCCCGTCATCCCGGAGGCCGCGGAATGAGCCTGTCGGAGTCCTCGTCAACGCGTCGCTTCATCGGCGCTCGGCAGGAGGGGAGGCAGTCGTACTGGCGTCGCCTGGACTGGTGGCTCCTCGGCGCTGCCCTCGTCCTCAGCATCGGTAGTTCGCTCTTCGTATGGTCGGCAAGTCGATCCGATCTTGCGGGCGATGATCCGCAGTACTTCCTCAATCGCCACTTGGTCAATATCGTCATCGGCCTGCTGCTCGCATTCGTCGTATCGCGACTGGACTACAGGTTGCTGCGCGCGTACTCGCCGTTGATCTACGGGCTGGCCATTGTTGGCATCCTCCTCGTCTACACCCCGCTGGGCACCACGATCGCGGGAGCGCGCGCGTGGGTCCAGGTCCCGGGCGGCTTCACCCTTCAGCCGTCCGAGTTCGCCAAGGTCGCGATCGTGCTCATCCTCGCCGTGATCCTGGCGGAGAAGCGTGATGCGGAGGCCGAGCCGCGCGATCGCGATGTCGCGCTCGCGCTGGGACTTGCCGCTATCCCGATCGGCCTGGTGCTCCTGCAGAACGACACCGGCACTGTGCTCATCATGTGCACCATCGTCGTCACGATGGTCGCCGTATCCGGAGCCCGCACCCGCTGGGTGGCCGGACTGCTCGTCGGAGGTGCGACGGCCGCTGTCGTCGCGTGGCAGCTGGGCTTCGTGCGCGACTACCAGATTGCGCGCCTGACCTCGTTTATCAATCCCGACGATGCGGCCAGCACGGCGGCCTATAACGCGACGCAGGCGCGCATCGCCATCGGTGGTGGGGGTCTGTGGGGACGTGGTCTCTTCCAGGGGCCGCAGACCCAGGGCAACTTCGTGCCGGTCAACGAGAGCGACTTCATCTTCACCGTCATCGGGGAGGAAGCCGGCTTCATCGGGGCCGTCATCACGCTGCTGCTGCTCAGCATCATCCTGTGGCGCGGCATGCGGATCGCCATGGGCGCGGGGGAGCTCTATGGCCGACTCGTCGCCGCGGGCGTCGTCGCGTGGCTGGCATTCCAGACCTTTGAGAACGTCGGGATGAACCTCGGCATCATGCCGATCACGGGAGTCCCCCTGCCCTTCGTGTCCTACGGCGGCACGTCGATGTTCGCGTCGTGGATCGCTCTCGGCTTGCTGGAGAATGTGCGGCTGCATCGGGAGCAGCAGCCCTGATCGCCGAGCCCGCCTGAGCGGCCACGGGTAGCCTGTGGTCATGCCGTCGACATCAGCCGACTCGGTCTTCCCCGCACTCGAGACCCTGCTTCCCCTGGTCCAAAAGCCGATCCAGTACGTCGGGGGAGAGGTCAACGCCGTCACCACCGACTGGAATGACGCCGAGGTGCGCTGGGCCCTGATGTACCCCGACGCCTATGAGGTCGGGGCCCCCAACCAAGGCGTGCAGATCCTCTACGAGGTGCTCAACGAGCAGCCCGGTGTGCTCTGCGAGCGCACCTACGCCGTCTGGCCCGATCTCGAGGGGCTGATGCGCGAGCACGGCGTACCGCAGTTCACAGTGGATGCGCACCGTCCAGTCGGCGCCTTCGATCTGCTGGGTCTGTCCTTCTCCACTGAGTTGGGCTACACCAACATGCTCACCGCGCTTGATCTCGCGGGGATACCGCTGATCGCGACAGAGCGTGATGAGTCTCACCCCATCGTCGTCGCAGGCGGGCACGCTGCCTTCAATCCTGAGCCGATCGCGGATTTTGTCGATGCCGCCGTGCTCGGTGACGGCGAGGAGGCGGTGCTGCGCCTCACCGAGATCGTGCGTGAGTGGAAGCAGGCCGGCCAGCCCGATGGCCGTGCCGGACTGCTCGAGTCCATCGCGCGATCCGGCGTGGCCTATGTCCCGTCGATGTACGACGTGGAGTACCTGCCCGATGGCCGCATCCGCCGCGTGGTGCCGGCCCGCTCCGGCATTCCGTGGCGCATCGCCAAGCACACGCTCATGGACTTAGACGAGTGGCCGTACCCCAAGGCACCGCTCGTCCCGTTGGCCGAGACGGTCCATGAGCGCATGAGCGTGGAGATCTTCCGCGGTTGCACGCGAGGCTGCCGCTTCTGCCAGGCCGGCATGATCACCCGGCCGGTGAGGGAGCGCAGCAAGACCGGCATCGCCGAGATGGTGGCCAATGGCCTGGCGAAGACCGGCTACGAGGAGGTCGGCCTCCTCTCGCTGTCGAGCGCCGACCATTCCGAGATCGCGGAGACGACGACCTACCTCGCTGATTGCTACGAGGGATCGCAGACCTCGCTGTCACTGCCGAGCACGCGCGTCGACGCCTTCAACATCGACCTGGCTAACGAGTTGTCGCGCAATGGCCGCCGCAGCGGTCTCACCTTCGCCCCCGAGGGTGGCAGCGAGCGCATGCGTAAAGTGATCAACAAGCAGGTCACCGAGGAGGACCTCATCCGCACGGTCGCGACGGCGTACGGCGCGGGATGGCGGCAGGTCAAGCTCTACTTCATGTGCGGCCTGCCCACCGAGACCGATGAGGACGTGCTGCAGATCGCGCGACTCGCGGCCGAGGTCATCCGCGTCGGCCGCGAGGTGAGCGGTCGGCGTGACATCCGTTGCACGGTCTCGATCGGTGGCTTCGTCCCCAAGCCTCACACCCCCTTCCAGTGGGCAGCCCAACTCGATCACGAGACGACCGACGCCCGCCTAGCCAAGTTGCGTGATGCGATCCGCACGAATCGTGAGTACGGCAAGTCCATCGGGTTCCGCTACCACGATGGCAAGCCCGGAATCATCGAGGGACTTCTCTCTCGCGGCGATCGTCGCGTGGGGCGCGTGATCCTGCAGGCCTGGCGCGATGGCGCCCGCTTCGACGGCTGGAGCGAGCACTTCGACTTCGATCGCTGGGCTGCAGCAGCCGAGACGGCGCTTGCCGACGAGCCGGTTGACCTCGACTGGTTCACCGTCCGCGAGCGCGAGCATGCCGAAGTGCTTCCGTGGGATCACCTCGACTCCGGTCTCGATCGCGAATGGCTGTGGCAGGACTGGCAGGACGCACTCGACGAGGAGGGTGTCGAAGACTGCCGCTGGACGCCGTGCTTCGACTGCGGCGTGTGCGATCAGATGGGCACGAGCATCCAGGTCGGTCCGACCGACCTGGGCCTGCCTGGCCCCCGCGTCGGCCAGCCGGCGTGAGTCGCAAGCCACCGCGCGAGCACGTCGCACCCGT
>JBMTDJ010000036.1:0-18807 GCA_049431945.1 Candidatus Nanopelagicales bacterium
ATCGACATGGGCGGCCAGATGGCCGATCTCGTCGAGCGGGCGATGAAGCGCGTCTGAGAGGTGTCGCCGAGCGCACGCGGACTAGACGACCTCCACGCTCCGCACGTCGTATCCGGTCGCGCCATCGGGGATCACGTCGCGAATCTCGCTCGTCTGCGTCTCGCCGAGGCCGTTCGTCGCGCGCACGGTGATCAGGTGATCGCCAGGCGTCGCCTCCCACTCCAGCCACCACTGCCGCCACGTGCGCGGGGTCGGCTGGTCGGCGAGTTGCGCGTCCTGCCAGGGACCTTCGTCGATGCTCACCTCGACACGGCTGATGCCATCTCCGTCCATCGCCCACGCGACCCCGGCAATCGCAGTCTGACCTACTGAAACGTTCGCGCCAGGCAGGTCGAAGCGGCTACCGGTGAGGACTGGCGCATCGGTGGCCCAGCCACGCACCGTCCAGTAGGCCGGATCGTCGGCGTAGGTCGTCGCCGTGATCTGCGTGACCCACTTCGTCGCGGAGATGAAGCCGTAGAGCCCGGGGATGACCATGCGCACGGGGAACCCGTGCTCGATCGGCAGCGGCTCGCCGTTCATGCCGATGACGAGCAGCGGCTCGCGCTCAGCCAGACCGTCGAGCGGCGTGCTGCAGGTCCAGCCGTCGACGGAGGTACTGAAGAGCTGATCTGCCCCGGCCTCGATTCCCGCGCGTTCAAGCAGTGGGAGCAGTGGTGTGCCGAGCCAGCGGGCGGTGCCGATGAGATCGCCCCCAATTGGATTGGAGACGCACATGATGGTCACGTCCCGCTCAACCATAGGCATCTCGAGCAGTTCGGCGTAGGTGATCGTGAAGGGTCGCCGCACCATCCCATCGAAGGTCAGAGTCCACTCCTCCGCCGGCACCTGGGGCACGATCACCGCCGTATCGATCCGATAGAAGTCGGCATTAGGCGTGACGAAGGGCGGCATGCCCGGCACGGGCGCCTGCACCGATGCAGGGAGTGGCGGAAGTGCCTCGGCCGGTCTGGGCAGCACCGCGGCCAGGCGCGAGGCGGTCGCGCTTGCCTGGTTGGTCAGCCATCGCGCGCTTGCGAGTCCCACGCCACCAAGCACGACGATGCCCCCTGCACCTAGCAAGACGTTGCGTCGACTAACCGAGGGCCCCGGCCCGTCTCCTGTGGACACCTCGGCAGGTCGAGCCAGCCGCATCATTGCCCAGAGGGCGAGTGCCGCTGCCCCACCGGCCACAAGCGACGGCACTGGCGCGAGCAGTGCATCGACCGGACGCAGCAGGGCGGCAACCGCTCCTACCGCACCGGCGATGAGCATCACTTGGACCCCGAAGCCCACACGATCGCGCGAACGGACGCCAGCCCACGCCGCGATGCCGACGACAGCCGCAACAACGACCCCCACCACGATCGACTTGGTCGCCGTACCGAATGTCGATGTCGCCCACTCCTTGACGACCGCTGGCGGGATGTCGATCGCGGTCGACGCGACGACCTCGATGGGTGCGTAGCCGGGGTCGATGAGCGCAGCGACGAGGGCTCCGATGGCAGCACCAAAGGCGGCAGAGATCACCCCGATGACGGCGTACACCCAGCGACTCACCCGGTCACGGTACGTCGGCCCGGGCGCGGTGGCATTTCAGGCAATGACCTGCGGTAGGCCGAAGGTCGTGTGGACGCCTGGGGCAAACAGAGGTCGCAGCGTCGGCTCGGGACCGACGCGGAGGCCAGCACGCTCAACGAGATCCTGGTCGAGGTCGATCAACTCCGTCGCGTGCACGACCCACGGCTCGTGCTCATTAGGGGTCCACACAGTGCGCCCGGCCAGAGTGGAGTGCAGTCCCCAGCGTGCCGTGAGGAAGACCTCGAGGTCGGTGGGCTCGACGCGCTCACCGACACGGGCGGTCATGGTGAGCGATCCGCCCCCGCGCGGATAGCGACGGTGAGAAGTCCACCACCACATGTCCCCGCGCTGCTTCACATGCATGCGTGCCCAGGTGTAGGGCAACCGATAGCCCCAGCGCGCGGACATCGCCGTGAACCAGCGCGTCGCCTCGAGGCTGCGAAAGACGACGCCGTGGCGGCCCTCGTCGTCGACGGAGTACAGCCGCACATTGCATTCCAGGAACGTGCCGAGGTACGGCGTGGGATGACGGCGCCCGAGTCCGGCCTCGACCATCCGGAAGGGGATGAGTCCAACGTAGGTCGCCCCGTCGAGGACATCCGGCCGCGTTCCGCGCGGCAGGAGCGGCGCGACGTCGGCGGGATCGACCGCCCAGTGCAGGAAAAACAAGGACAGCCAGTCCTGATCGAACAGGGCCGGTCCCTGCAGAGGTGGAGCGAACGGGCTAACCCCGCCGAATGGCTGCGACATCAGGACGTGGACGCGTTCACCGCGCAGGCCGGCGTCGACCCGGGCAGCTTGTACCGATTCAGCGCTATCCACTTGTAGGTGCGATCCGCCACCCAGGCCACTCCGGGTGCATCGCCGATCGCCCCGAGGATCGGCCACGGGATCGGAGCGTCGCGCAGCATCCGCATCACAGCCCGGCTGCCGGAGTGCACCCGTCGATCCGAGTCGACGTACTGCACCGCGGTACTGCACTCCTCGGGGGTGAGGTTGAACTCCTCGATGGCGGTGAATTGCCACGGCTCGATGTCGCAATCGGGCTTGATCCAGCGCTTGATGACGTTGACCGAGGCAGTGCAGAAGCCGCAGTCCCCGTCGAAGATCATCAGTGGCCGCATATCGACGACACTACCCCGCACTAGGGCTGTGCCCCGTCAGCGGCAGAATCGGCGACGATGGTCGTACCTTCACCAGTCAGCGTGAGACTGCCGTCCGCCACCTGCCAGGTCGGATTCGCCGATAGCGCAGCGGCGATCACCTGGTCCTGCTCCATGAGGGCCGGCTCGCACCCCATCCGCGTCGACGCGAGAGGCCCGACTTCAAGACGCGTGTCGGTGTAGGTGATCGAGCCGCCCATGTCATTGCAGGGGGTATCCACCGCGATGCTGTCGGCGGCGAAACTGATCGTCACAGGGTCGATGACAGCGACTTGCCTGCCATCAACAGTGATCGATGTGACGACGTAGGAACCACCGATGAGGGCCTGCGGATCTCCTCCGGCGCCGCCCCCGCACGCGGTGAGAGCGAGCGCGGCCACGGCCACCAGGGCGTACTTCACTTTCATGGTCACCTCCTTGGCTGTGACGCACATGCAGCATCCGCGGTTGCCGTCTGGCTCGGCGGGTAGGTCCAGCCATCCTCGCCGGGCTACGCCGGCCAGATATCGCCGATCGTGTAGCCCTCCGGGAATGGGTCGGATTCATCCAGCACCCACTCCGACGCGCCCGTTACCCAGGCGCGACCGGTGATGGTCGGCAGCACCGCGGCGTAATCACCGACGGTGGTCTCACTGACGAGTCGGCCGGTGAACGTCGTGCCGAGCATGCCCATGTGGACGAAGGGTTGATCGAGTCCGAGCTCGCCGCGCGCATGCATGCACGCCATGCGCGCGCACGTGCCGGTGCCGCACGGCGAGCGATCGAGCGCACCGGTCCACGTAGCTGGATCGTCGCTGAGCTGATCGGTGGCCATGACCATCGCGTTGCGACCATCGATTCCAGGTCCTGGCGACGGTCCGGTGATCATGACGAGGTTGACGTCGTCGATATCGGGGTTGAGTGGATGCTGCACGCGATAGGCCTGATTGACCGCGAGCTTCAGTCGCGCACCGAGGGATGTGAGTCGCGGGACATCGCTCGGCTCGAAGCCCACACCGAGATCCTCCGCCCGGGCGAGCACGAAGAATTGGCCGCCGAAGGCGATGTCGACGGGAATCGTGAGGTCCGAACCGGGCGGATCGACGCGCGGGTCTGTCGGCAGGGTGAGTGGCACGCCCAGATGCACTGCGAAGGCGGGCACGTTGCTGATGGTGACCGCGGTGACCTTGCCGGCTTCGCATCGCGCCTCCACACTCACGAGACCGACGGCGGTCTCCACCGTGACGGTGGTAACGGGCTCCACCATGGGAATGCGACCGCTCTCGAGCAGTGCGGTGACGGTGCACATCGTGTTGCTGCCTGACATCGGCGTGAAGGCGCCCTGTTCCATGACGATGATCGCGACGTCGGCACGCGGATCAGATGGCGTCAGCGCAAGCACGGCGCAGAGTCCCGGGTAGCCGCGCGGCTCGTGTAGGACGAGCCGTCGGAAGTCATGCAGGTGCTGTGTCGCGTAGTCGAAACGCTCCGCGATGGTCGCGCCGGGGACGAGATCGTCCATGTCGACGATGACGCGTCCAGGCTCTCCCTCGGCGTGGGCGTCGATCGAGGTGTAGCGCAGGGTCATCGGAATACCCCACCGTCAGCAGGTGTCACAGCGCCTGAGCATGCCGCAGTGCGGCGCCCAACTCGGCGCGGGCCTCGGCGGTGATGGGTCGGATCGGCGCACGGGTCGGTCCGGCGGATTCACCGATCTCCTCGAGGCCGCCCTTGATCGCTGCAACATAGTTGTGCGACTCCAGCAGGTCGTTGACCGGCCACAGGCCCTGCCACAGGCGGCGTCCCTCAGCGAGGTCGCCCTTCACGGCGAGCGCCTCATACAGGCGCACGGCCTGCTCGGGCAGGAGGTTGGCCATGCCCCAGACCGAGCCCTTGGCGCCGGTGGCTAGCGCTCCGAAGGTGAGGGTGTCCCAGCCATTGAAGAGCGTGATCTTGTCGGCGTAGCCGAGGAGCATCGCGGTGACGGTGCTGAAGTCGCCGCTGGTGTCCTTGATGTAGTCGACGTTCCTGATGTCCCCCAATCCGGCGAGCTCCGCCGCGGTGAGACGGATACCCGTCGCCCCAGGCACGTTGTAGTAGACGATCGGGATGTCGATCGCCTCGCCGACGGCGGTGAGGTGCGCGTGGAGTTCGTGCAGGCGGAGCGGGTCATAGTACGGCGGCACGATCATGACGCCATTGGCTCCGGCCCGCTGCGCGTGCAGGCTGAGCTCGATTGTCTCCTCGGTCGACTGCGCACCCGTGTGCGGGAAGGTCGGGATCCGACCCGCGGCGGCCGTGATCACCGCATCGGTGACGTGGCGGCGCTCCTCGTGAGTCATCGTCGTGAACTCACCCGTCGTACCCAGCGGGACCAGGCCGTGGATACCTGCCGCCACCATGCGGTCGACGTGGCGCGAGATACCCGCGTCGTCGATGCGAAAGTCGTCGGTGAACGGCGTGACGAGGGCGACGAGGACGCCTGTGATGCTCATGCGTGTGCTCCCGAGGGGGTGAGGGCCGGCATCGGCTTGATGCGGCGGGCGAAGCGAGTGGGACTGAAGGGAAGGAGTCGCGGGGGGTAGCCGCGGCCGAGGATCGCGTCGGCGAGGGCGCGGGATGTGCCCGGGCCGAGGGTGACGCCGAGCATGCCGTGGCCGCTGGAGACGAAGGCGTTGGCGGTGCCGGGGAGCAGCCCGATGATCGGCATGCCATCGGGGGTCATCGGACGCATGCCCGCCTTGGCCTGCGGCGCGCTCGCCGGGGCCTGCCAGTCGTCGAAGTAGCCAGTCGGACCGCGCAGGATCGCTTGCACTCGGGTGACATTGACGTCCTCGTCCATGCCGGCGAACTCCATGGTGCCGGACAGGCGCAGACGACCGTCGTAGGGCGTCATCGCGATCTTGGCGTCCGAGAGATTGACGGCGGTGCGCAGTTGCACGGGTGCGGGCTTCATGTCGATGGAATAGCCCTTGCCTGGGCGGATCGGCAGGGGTACGCCGAAGAGATCGGTGACACGGCCGGTCCACGCTCCGGCGGCGACGGCGAATGTGTCACCAGTGAATCGCCGCTCACCGCTGCGTACCGCGACGATCGCATCGCCCAGGCGCTCGACGCGGTCGATAGGTGCTGACTCCGTGATCGTGCCGCCAAGCTCGACGATGCGCGCACGCAGACCGCGAGTCAGCGATGCCGCATCGAGGTGTCGCTCGTGGGGGAAGTAGATGCCGCCTGCAAGTCCGTTGCGCAGCGCGGGCTCGGCCTGGTGGATGGCATCGCCCTCGAGCACCTGGGGATCGAGACCGAAGGCAGCCTGAAGGTCCAGGCCCTCGACGTGGTGATGCATGTTGTCCGCGTCACGGAAGGCCATGAGCAGACCCCGGGCGTAGGCGTCGAAGGCGACGCCGTCGCGCGCGTAATCATCGAGGATGTCGTTGGTGGACTCCGCGAGCGCGAGGTGTGCCTGGAAGCCCGCACGGAAGTCGCGCTCATTGCAGCGTCGCCACATGCCGAGCATGAACTTCACATGATCGGGGTGCACCGACGGACTGATGTAGAGCGGGGAATCCTTACGGATCATCCACTTCATCGACTTGAGGATCAGGCCGGGTCCAGGGACCGGCGCAGCCTCGGAGGGCACGACCCAGCCCGCGTTGACCGCGGAGGCACCCAGCCCGGGCTCGCGCGCGTCGACGATCTCGACCTCGGCACCTTGCCGCGCGAGCTCGTAGCCGAGCGTGAGCCCGAGGACACCACCACCGATGATGACCGTGCGCATGCAGCTCTCCTATCCCTCGATGATGTCGGCGATGCGACGTAGGTCATCGAGGTCAGCGAACTCGATGACGAGGCGGCCGCGGCTGCGCTCGGACCGCACCCCCTCCACGCGCACGCGCGTGTCGAGCACGTCACCTAGTCGGGACGAGACACCGTCGGTCACCTCCGCCACGGCCGCCGAGGCACCCCCACGGGGCCGCGGTGTGCGCTTGCGCTTCGGCTCGCCGTCGTCGCCGATGAGCACGATCTCCTCGACCGTGCGTACCGACAGGCCCTCTTTGACAATGCGCTCAGCGAGGGCGTCCATGGCCTCGGGGTCTTCGAGGGAGAGCAGCGCACGGGCGTGTCCAGCGCTGATGACGCCCGCAGCCACGCGCCGCTGGACGGCCGGGGGCAACTTGAGCAGCCTCATCGTGTTGGCGACCTGCGGGCGCGAGCGCCCCAGGCGCTGCGCCAATTCGTCCTGCGTGCCCCCGAAGTCGGCAAGCAACTGCTGGTACGCCGCCGCCTCTTCCAGAGGATTCAACTGTGCACGGTGCAAGTTCTCCAGCAGTGCCTCGCGCAGCATGTCGTCATCAGCGGTCTCGCGCACGATCGCCGGGATGCGTTCGAGACCGGCTTCCTGCGACGCGCGCCAGCGACGCTCACCCGCGATGAGTTCGAAGGCTGCACCCTTGCCATCGCGACGACGCACGACGATTGGCTGGAGCAGTCCGATCTCCTTGATGGAGTACGTCAGCTCGGCGAGGGCATCGGTGTCGAAGACCTGCCGTGGCTGCCGCGGGTTGGGCACCACGTCGGATGGCGCGACTTCGACATAGACCGCGCCGGCCACCGGATCGAGACCAGCGGGAGAAGGTGCCTTCGCCTTGGCAGCCTTCCGGGTCGGCGATGTCGCCAACGTGGAGGTCGCAGGTGTGGTCGTCGGCCCTGGCTCTGTCGGGATCAGGGCCCCCAGGCCACGACCCAGGCCCCTTTTCGCCTCAGCCATGGGACATCCTCCCGTTAGTCTTGTGGATAACTTGTGGATAACTAGGCATTGGCGGTGTCCAGATCCCGGGCCGCCTGTACGTAGGCGAGCGCACCTGACGATGAGGAGTCATAGGCGAGGACAGTCTGCCCGTAGGAGGGGGCTTCCGATAGCCGTACAGACCTGGGGATGACGGTGGGGAGCACCGCGTCGCCGAAGTGGGCTCGGACCTCCTGGACCACCTGGGAGGACAGGCGAGTGCGCCCGTCATACATCGTCAGCAGGACAGCACCCACCCGCAGATCGGGGTTGAGGTGCTTGGTCACCAGGTCGACCGTGCGCAGGAGTTGGGAGACGCCCTCGAGGGCGTAGTACTCGCACTGGATCGGCAGCAGGAGTTCACGGGCCGCGACAAGGGCATTGAGGGTGAGCAGGCCCAGGCTGGGAGGGCAGTCGATGATGACGTAGTCGAGGGGCCGACCCTGGCTGGCCTCGAAATCGACAAGGAACGCCTGGATTGCCCGGTCGAGGCGGCCCTCACGGGCCACGAGCGAGACCAACTCGATCTCAGCTCCCGCGAGGTCGATGGTCGCCGGCGCCGCCCACAGGTGACCGCCCCCCTCCTCGGTAGGGGCGACGATGTCGGCCAGTGGCACGTCCTGAGTGAGGACCTCATAGGTGCTGAGCACCCCGCTGTGGTGCTCCAGGCCCAGGGCGGTCGAGGCGTTCCCCTGGGGGTCGAGGTCGATGACGAGCACGTCCCGGCCATCCGCAGCGAGGGCCGCGGCGAGATTGACGGTGGTGGTGGTCTTGCCCACCCCGCCCTTCTGGTTGGCGACCGCCAGGACCCGGGTCATCGGGCCCCGTCCGACGAGGGCATCCGATTGTCCTCTCGGGGCCAGCCCAGGCCGGTGAGGAGGGGCGCGTCTGTTTCACGGGAAACATCTGGCGTGCTCGTTTCACGTGAAACAGGCCAGCCCAGGCCGGTGAGGGCGTTGCTTGGCGACGTCACGAGCGACATTGTGCACCGCCCTGAGCCGCTGGACCGAGGCGCCCTCGTACGCGGCCCAAACTAGAGCCGGTAGTCCACGCCCAGTGTGCCTACACCACTGGAGCGCCCCTTGTACATGGCTCGATCCGCGCCCACGATGGCCGGGTCCAGTCCGAGAGCTGCCTCGAAGGGCGCCGCGCCAGCCGACAGCGACACCGGGACCATTCCTGCCGACGTGGACATAGGACTGGACGACACGTGGTCGATCACTCGCTGCGCAACCCCGATCCCGCCCTCGAACGGGGTCCTCAACACCAGGAGGAATTCGTCCCCACCCCAACGTGCGATGAAGTCGCCTTGGGCGAGGCCGCTGGACAGCCGACCGGCAATTCCCTTGAGGAACTCATCGCCCACGACGTGGCCATAGCGGTCGTTGACGTCCTTAAATCGGTCGCAGTCAAGCACGACAACGGTGCCTTCCGTAGGCGGATTCACCGCCAAGTTCTCGATGAGGCCGCGCCTGTTGAGCAGGCCCGTGAGGTAGTCGCGCCCAGCCTGCAGTCGGAGGAAGTCAGCTTCGGCAGCAGTCTGTTGGGCGCGGCGGAACTGCTCATCCCTGCGTTGGCGGACGTACGCCGCCACGACAGCCACCACGCCAGCAGCCGCGATGATTCCGAGGCGTACCGTCTGAGCGGGGACATTGCCGTCTGCCGACATCAGGCCGAAGGCCAAGGCCGAGCACCACGTGATCACTGAGGTGACGGCGGTCATGATCGGGGTGCCGAAGATCGCTGCGAAGAGCGGCACGGCTGTGAGGACACCGACGTACGCGGTCTTGGGCCCCTCAAGCAGATCAGCCCCGAGGATGAGAGCGATGAGCACGCACGGAACGACGACTGCGAGCCACCACGATCCCGAGGATGCGCTCTGGCGACGACTCATCCCTTGAGTCTGACGTAGGAACTCAGTGGTCGCGCGCGGAATCGGCAAGCGACGCGACAGCGACACGCAGCAGGCGCTGCACGCGAATCTCACGGATCACCAACGCAGCAAGCTCGTGAAGGATCTCGCGCTGCCGTGACGTGAGTGGTTCACGCGCAACGAAGTCGATCAAGCAGAGTGATCCGATCCTCACTCCGTCGTAGACCAGGGGAGCCCCCGCGTAGTAGCGGATGTGAGGCTCGTCGGTGACCAGCGGGTTGCCCGAAAAGCGGGGGTCTGCGACCGCATCGACGACCTCGAAGATCTCGTCCGCGAGGATGGTGTAGTTGCAGAAGGCCACATCACGCGAGGTCTCGCACACGTCGAGGCCTTCGATGCTCTTGAACCACTGACGCTCCTCAGCCACCAGCGACACCAGCGCAACCGGGACGTCAAAGATGCCGCGGCAGAGGGTGACCACGCGGTCGAGGTTCTCGTCCGGAGCGGTGTCGAGGATCGCCAGATCAGCGAGAAATGAGACGCGCTTCTCGTCATCGTCGGGCCTAGGGAACGTCGATGTCATGACAGGGCATCCTCGGTCGGCGGTGCCACAAGAGAAGCCAAGGGGGCGGGCATGCCGCAGTAGTAGCCCTGGAAGCTACGGAAGCCCAACTCCTTGAGGATGTCCAGTACTTCCTCGGTCTCCACACCCTCGACGATATGCGCCTTGCCGAGGACCTGCAGCATCTCGCGAACAAGCCTTAACGTCTTGCGCTTCTCGGCGCGCGACGGCAAGTCAAAGACCAGGGACCTGTCGAGTTTGATGATGTCGAAGTCGTAGTCGGTCAGCAGGGACATGCCGTTGAGCCCAGTGCCGAAATCGTCGAGCGCCGAAGTATGCCCGAGTGTGCGGATGTCGCGCAGCAAGTGGTTGGATGCACCGACAGGTGGCATGGGGTAGGTCTCGGTGAACTCGAAGGTCGTCGGCGCACTCGCCTGGGACACGAGATCCAAGAATCGGGTGCGTGCTTCCTCTGTCTCGACGACGCGATTGTGCACGTTGATCGACACGCGTGCGCCCATGTGGTCGTGGATCGCATGCTGCAAGCGGATCTGCCACGCAAGGATGTCGAACTGATCCTCGACAGACAATGAAGAGAAGAACTCCTCGGTCTGCCGGGAAACATCGGGCTTGCTCAGGACTTCCCCGGAAGCCTGATCAGGGTCGTCGAGCAGCAGGTACGGCTGGAAGTACGGCGTCAGCCGTACGCCGCTTACCTCGGTATCGAGCACATCGACCTCGCAGACTCCCGTGAGCCATGTGGTTCGCCCCCATCATGACAGAGGCCCTCGTGCGGCGTCGCTGCTTCAGGACTTCACTGCACGAACGACGGTGGTAGGCGGCTCAACCACACCGAGCCCGCACTCGACCACCTCGACGCGCACGATGCCCAGTCGCTCCAAGACGGTTGCAGACGCCTGGACTTCCTCCGCCGCCGAGCGTCCTTTGAGAGCGATCAATTCACCGCCCGACTGCACGAGAGGAACGGTCCATCCCGCGAGACGCTCGAGTGGAGCCACAGCCCGTGCGGTCACGACACGTGCGCGCAGGGAGGTCACAGGCCCGCGACCACGCACGATGTCTTCGGCTCGTGCGCGCACCACCTGAACGCGGGAGACAAGGTCAAGTTCCGCCACGACCTCCTCCAGGAATGTTGCCCTGCGCTGCAACGGCTCCAGGCATGTCACATGCAGATCTGGCCGCGCTATCGCCCACACGATCCCAGGCAGGCCCGCGCCGGATCCGACATCGATGACATCGGCATCGGTGGGAACCATCGGCACGACGACGGCGCAGTTGAGCAGGTGCCGATCCCACAGGCGCGGCACCTCCCGTGGACCGATGAGGCCGCGCTCGACCCCTGCCGATGCCAGCAGTGCCGCATAGCGGCCCATCTGTGCGCGCTGGCTGGCGTCCGGCAGGACGTCAGCCAGTGTCGATGGTGGCGCGGGGAGTTCCTCCACGTGATGAATCAGGAGGCAGGCTTGATGACGATCCGGCGATCGGGATCCACGCCCTCGGACTCGCTCACCAGACCCGACGCGGTGACCACATCGTGGACGACCTTGCGCTCAAAGGCATTCATCGCCGCGAGACGCACCGGCTCACCGGTCGACTTCACTTCGTCGATGGCGGTGGCCGCCAATGCCTCGAGTTCCTTGCGACGACCGAGTCGGAAGCCGGCCACATCGAGCATGAGGCGAGAGCGCTGCCCGGTCGCCTGCGCTGCAGCAAGGCGCGCTAACTCCTGGAGTGCGTCGAGCACCTTCCCGTCATCGCCCACGAGCGTGCCGAGTTCGCCGGCGGTCACCTCGACGATCGACACCTGCGCCCGATCGCCCTCGACGTCGATGTCGATATCGCCATCGAGGTCCGCGATGTCCAGCAGACCCTCGAGGTAGTCGGCCGCCGCGTCACCTTCCTTTTCGAGCAGGTCGGCTGCGGGAGCCTCGGTCTCGGTGCTCATGACGTTCCCTTCGTGGACGTGCCGGCGGCCTTGCCGCCCTTGCTTCGTTTGGACTTGGGCTGACGCTTCGGCTGCACGCGGGGCGTAGGGGCTGCCGGCTCCTCCGCGGCCTCCGGCTCTGGCGCCTCTCCGCTCTTAATCCCCTTGCGTTTGGCCTTCTCCGCCTTGCGCGCCTCCCATGCATCGAATGCGGGGGTGCCGGGCTGCGGATTGTTGCGGATGACGTAGAACTGCTGGCCCATCGTCCAGAGGTTGGTGGTGAGCCAGTAGATGAGGACACCGATCGGGAAGTTGATGCCACCGACGGCGAAGATGAGCGGGAAGACGTACAGCAAGATCTTCTGCTGCTTCACGAACGGGTTGTCGGGCGCGGAGTTCTTGACGATGAGCTGACGCTGTGTGAGGAAGGTCGTCGCCGTCATCAAGATGATGAGGATCATCGACAGCACGCGTGTGTTGAGTGGGTTGAAGCCGTCGGCCGCCACCTCGTCGGCGCCCATGAAATAGCCGTAGAGGGGTACACCGAAGATCGACGCATCGTGTGCCTGCGGGAGCAGGGCGGCGTACTGCTCCCATGCGAAAACGCCTGGAGCGGTGTAGCCCGGGTCATCCGTGTTGTACATGGCGATGCCCTGGAGCACCCGGAAGAGGGCGAAGAAGATAGGCGCCTGCAGCAGGATCGGCAGGCAGGATGCAAGAGGGTTGGTACCCGTCTCGCGGTAGACCTTCATCATCTCCTGCGACTGCTTCTCGCGATCGCCGGCGTACTTCTTCTGGATCTCCTTGATGCGCGGCTGGATGATCTGCATGTTGCGCTGCGCCTTGATCTGCTTGACGAAGAGCGGGATCAGCAGGATGCGGATAACCACCACGAGGCCGACGATCGAGAACGTCCAGGTCCACCCACTAGCCGGGTCCATGCCGATAGCGGAGAAGACCGCGTGGAACTGCACCAGGACCCAGCTAACGCCGGTGCCGATCCAATCGATGATGAACAAGTGCGCTCCCAGGACAGGCGGCACTGTGCCGCTAGGGAAGGGTATTAGGCGTGCGAGTGCCCCGCGACCCTCGGGGTGCCATCGGGGTTGATGTCAGGCCGCCAGGCACCGTGAGCAGGTACCGGGTCCAGGCCACCCGGGGTGAAGGGGTTGCAGCGCATCACGCGCCATCCCGCGAGAACTGCGCCCTTGGCCGCCCCGTGCACCTGGAGCGCCTCGAATCCGTACGCCGAGCAGCTGGGGTGATAGCGGCATGTAGGGGGGAGCATGGGTGAGATCGTGTGACGGTAGACCCAGATGAGCCCGAGCAGGAGTGATCGGATCGGCCAGCCGACCCACCACATCACGCTCCGCTGCTGGGTCGTGGCATTCGGGTGCTTTGGTGGTTGCGCCGAGTCTCCATGAGATGGCGTGGGGTCTCCATGAAATGGCGTTGCCGGATCTCCTTCGCGATAGACCGGCGAGGCCGACGGAGCAGGCGTCAGTGAGGTGATGCGTGCCAGGGCGCGCTCCAGGTCGAGCGCCAACTGCTGACTCGAGGCCGAGGCCGCTTCCGGCATCGCGCGTACGACGAGGTCGGTGCCCGCAGGCAGTCGGTCCAAGAGTGGACGCGACACTGATCGCAGACGGCGTACCACCCGATGCCGGGTGACGGAATCGCCTACCGCCTTGCTCACCGCAAACGCCGCACGGGCCGAACCAACCCTGTCCGGGTCGGTGTTCACGTGGACGACGAGAGCGCCTCGGCGCGCACGGTGGCCCATGCGAATCGTCCGAGAAATGTCGGTACGTGAGGTGAGGCGGTAGCGCGCGGGCAACATGGTCACCCTGCCTGGAAGCGGCTAGGCGGACAGACGAGCGCGCCCCTTGCCACGGCGGGCAGCGAGGATGGCGCGGCCGGCGCGGGTGCGCATGCGAGCGCGGAATCCATGCGTGCGCGCCCGACGACGGTTATTGGGCTGGAAGGTGCGCTTCGACATGTCCTGCTCCTGCTCGATGACGGTCACGGACATCGCCCGTGAGCCCCATGAGGTTACCCGTGTGGTCTGAAGCGATCAAATCCAGTGTCGCCTCGCGCCCATCATGGCCGCATTCCGGCCACTCCATCGCAGTGATCCACAGTCGGGTTCAGGTGACCCTTGAGCTATCCACATGCCCACACTAGGGTCTACCGGGCGACGCTCCCGCTCAAGCATTCCACAAGGTGTGGACAACTTGTGGGAAGCGTGTGACGAGCGGGATTGGGGAGGAACAACGTGGAAACTACCGCCGAATTGGCTGATCTGTGGGTCAAGGCGCTCGAATCCTTGGGCGATGGGACGCTCACTCCCCAGCAGCGGGCCTTCGTCTCCCTCACCCGTCCTTTGGGCCTGGTCGAGGACACCGCCTTGATCGCCGCCCCGAACGACTTCACCAAGGACGTCCTCGAGACACGCCTGAGGCCCATGGTTACCGCGGCCCTCACCGCCCAGCTCGGCCGAGAGGTCCGGCTGGCTGTCACGGTCGATCCGAGCATCGCCGCTCCCCCAAGCGAGGATGAGATCGACGAGGTCGCCGATGCGACGTACCCGGTCGACGGCGATCTCCTCGATTTCGCCGAACGGCCCGGCAGTGGATCTCCGGGAGCGAGCGGCGATCGGGTTGCGGCCCGCGCTGAGGATGGTCGGCTCAACGCGAAGTACACCTTCGACACATTCGTCATCGGTTCCTCGAACCGCTTTGCCCACGCCGCTGCGATTGCCGTCGCCGAGCAGCCGGCCAAGGCCTACAACCCCCTCTTCGTGTACGGCGGCTCGGGTCTCGGCAAGACCCACCTGCTCCATGCCATCGGTCACTACGCCCGCACTCTCTACAAGGGCACGAGGGTGCGCTACGTGAGCTCGGAGGAATTCACCAACGAGTTCATTAACTCCATCCGCGACGACAAGTCCTCGGCGTTCCAGCGTCGCTATCGCGACATTGACATCCTTCTCGTCGACGACATCCAGTTCCTTTCCGGCAAGGTGCAGACGCAGGAGGAGTTCTTCCACACCTTCAATACACTGCACAACGCGAACAAGCAGATCGTCATCACCTCAGACCTCGCTCCCAAGCAACTGCAGGACTTCGAGGACCGCATGCGGTCTCGCTTCGAATGGGGCTTGACGACCGATGTTCAGCCCCCTGACCTCGAGACACGTATCGCCATCCTGCGCAAGAAGAACGCGCAGGAGAGACTGCAGGCACCTCCAGAGGTCCTCGAGTTCATCGCATCAAAGGTCTCGAGCAACATTCGTGAACTCGAAGGTGCGCTCATTCGCGTGACGGCGTTCGCCTCACTCAACCGCTCCGCAGTCGACCTTGGCCTCGCCGAACTCGTCCTCAAGGACCTCTTCCCCTCCGACGCTGGTCCTGAGATCACGGCCGCGGAGATCATGACGACGACCGCCTCCTACTTCGGTGTCACCGTCGACGACCTCTGCGGTACCTCGCGGTCACGGGTGCTCGTCACGGCTCGGCAGATCGCGATGTACCTCTGCCGTGAGCTCACGGACCTCTCCCTGCCCAAGATCGGGCAGGCGTTCGGCGGTCGTGATCACACGACCGTGATGCACGCCGACAGGAAGATCCGTCAGCTCATCGGTGAGCGCCGCAGCCTGTACAACCAGGTGGCTGATCTCACGGCGCGCATCAAGTCCCAATCACGCGGTTAATCCCACGAGTCACAGAGTCACCGGAAGATCACGGAATCCCCAGAATGGGGAATACCTGTGGACAACTCCGGCACCCACGTCCCCAGTCCCTCATGGACCTGTGGATATCTCGCTGTAACCCTTCTCATAGCGGCGTACGCCCCGCGTACTTCAGACCGCTGTCCACCCTGCTCCCCACGGTGTCCACATCCCCTGTGGACACCCACGTGCCTCATGACGTGGTCCGATGCCTGTCATCCCCAACGTCCACCGGCGCTATGACGACAACGAGGAGATACATCTAGAAGTCCAGAACGGCATTCACCCGCACGGTCCTGTGCATGCAGGGCCCGACACCCCTGGCCCCACCACGCGAGCGGTGGCAGGATGACGCGTCTTGGGGCACGGCCGTGCCCCGCCCGGAGGTCACCGTGAAGTTCCGCGTCGAGCGCGACGCCCTTGCCGACTCAGTCGCGTGGGCCGCACGAACGCTGCCCAGTCGTCCGTCGCTGCCGATTCTCGCGGGTCTGCTGCTCCAGACTGACGGATCTGATCTCGTCGTCTCAAGCTTCGACTACGAGACGTCGTCGCAGGTCGGCGTCACGGCCGATATCAGTGAGCACGGGCGGGCGCTTGTGCCAGGCAGACTGCTCGCCGAAATCAGCCGAGCGCTCCCATCGGCCCCTGTGACGATCAGCCTCGATGGCACGCGCGTGAGTGTGGTGTGCGGCAAGTCGAATTTTGCCCTGCCGACGTTCCCTGTTGAGGACTATCCCACTCTGCCGGCCATGCCTGATTCCTCCGGATCACTCACAGGATCGGAATTCGCCCACGCAGTGGCACAGGTTGCCATCGCCGCCGGGCGCGACGACACCCTGCCGACACTCACGGGCATCCGCGTCGAGATCGATGGCACGCATGTCACCTTGGCCGCGACGGATCGCTACCGCCTGGCTGTGCGCGAGTTCACCTGGACCCCCGCGTCACCCAAGCTTGAAGTTCAGGCGCTGGTCCCGGCGCGTACTCTCGCTGACACAGCGAAGTCTCTGGCAGCCGTCGAGTCAGTCAATCTCTCCCTCGCTGAAGGGGGTGAGGGGCTCATGGGCTTCGAGGGTGATGGTCGACGGACGACGACGCGCCTCCTTGATGGTGAGTTCCCGAAGTACCGCTCACTCCTGCCGTCCGAGAGCCTGGCGGTGGCCACGATCTCCACGGCCCAGCTCGTCGATTCCGTCAAGCGTGTTGCCCTCGTCGCCGAACGAAACACCCCGGTGCGACTGGCCTTCTCTGGAGGTGAGGTCACCTTGCGGGCTGGTGCCGGTGACGAAGCACAGGCGACGGAGAGCCTGGACTGCGCATTTGATGGCGACGACATCGACATCGCCTTCAATCCGCAATACCTCCTCGACGGTCTCAGCGCACTCGCTGCAGCGGAGACACGGCTGTCGTTCACACAGTCGACCAGGCCCGCCGTCCTCAGCGCCGGCAGCGACGACGATGATGAGTATCGATACTTGCTGATGCCGGTGCGTCTCGCTGGCTGAGCTAGCCACGATGGCGATGCCAACAGATCACCCGGTGCTGGTCCGCCACGTTTCACTCGCGGACGTCCGCAACTACGCGAGCCTCGAGGTCGGTCTCGAACCAGGTGTTAATGCGTTCGTCGGTCCTAACGGACAGGGGAAGACGAATCTCGTGGAGGCCGTGGCCTACCTGTCGACACTGGGCAGTCACCGAGTGGCGACCGATGCACCGCTCATCCGTCAGGGTGCTGAGCGGGCGCTGATCCGAGCCGACGTCGTCCGGGATGACAGATCACTGCTCCTCGAAGTCGAGTTGATTCCCGGGAAGGCCAACAGGGCTCGCATCAATCGGTCACCTGCTGCCAAGGCGCGCGACATTCTCGGGATCCTGCGCACGGTGGTCTTCGCCCCGGAGGATCTTGCCTTGGTCAAGGGCGATCCCAGCGAACGGCGACGATTCCTCGACGACTTGCTCGTCCAGCGCCAACCACGACTCGCGGGCACGCGTGGGGATTACGACCGCGTCCTCAAGCAGCGCAACGCGCTACTCAGGTCCTCGGGCGCAGCACGACGGGCAAATCTGGACGATGTCGTGCGTACGCTCGAGGCATGGGATGACCACCTCGCGCGACTTGGTGCTGAGATCATCACCGCCCGGCGGGAACTCACCGCTCTGCTCACCCCGCGCGCGGCCGAGGCATATCAGTCACTCGTCCCGGGGTCCGACACCATCGACCTTCAGTACCGATCGATCATCGACGATGTAGACATCTCCGACCCGGTCGATGCCCTCGTGGCTGAGATGGGCAGGCGCCGCAAGGAGGAACTCGACCGAGGTATCACCCTCGTCGGCCCTCACCGCGATGATCTGGTCATGACGTTAGGTCCCAACCCCATCAAGGGCTACGCATCGCACGGTGAGTCCTGGTCGGCGGCCTTGGCCCTGCGGCTGTCGGCCTACGACTTGCTGACCGAGGAGTCAGGCGCCCCCGTTCTCGTGCTCGATGATGTCTTCGCTGAGTTGGACGCACGGCGACGCGCCCACCTGGCCGAGCGTGTGGCAACGGCACCTCAGGTGCTCATCACGGCCGCGGTCGCGGAGGATGTGCCCGCGGCGATGTCAGGTGCGTGGTTCGACGTCGTCGAAGGGACGGTGACCAAGCGTGTCTGAGTCATCGAACGATGCCCAGCCGGCGAACGAAGCCCCCGCTCCGCAGGATGCGCTGCCACCCAACGATCCAGCACGCGCGGCGCTGGCCCGAGCGCGAGCGAGCACGCGGGCCAAGGCGAGCCAACGTCCACCGCGACGAGCCGTGCAGTACGGCGATAATCGAGATCCCCAAACGGTTGACGCCGTCATGCAGGGCTGGCTACGCGACCATGGCTATGAATCGCAGGTCGGTTCGGGGTCCCTCATCGCCCGATGGCCGGAGATCGTCGGCGACCAACTCGCCGACCATGTGACGCCAGACTCGGTACGGGACACCGAAGGCGGCCGCGAACTCCTGCTCCGAGCAGACTCCACCGCGTGGGCAACCCAGGTGCGCCTGATGGTCCCCCAGATCCATGGACGCATCGCCACCCTGCTGGGCTCGGGGGTCGTCGACCGCATCAAGGTGATGGGCCCGGCCCCTCCCAAGCGCGAGATGGGCTCTCGGCGCGTGC
>JBMTDJ010000037.1:0-18417 GCA_049431945.1 Candidatus Nanopelagicales bacterium
ACTGGGCAGCCGCCGATGCCAGCGAGCCCCGCCACCGCCGCGAGGCGAGCGGACTTGCCGCTGCGCTGGTCACCTGGCACATCGAGCGAGGTCTGCGGTCCCTGCCGCTCGTCGACCGCGGCTAGCGATCGCGCCCTCGGCGCGGTAAGGCGCCGGTGAGCGGTCATCTGTCGCGCGGCTATCCCCAGGCGTGCATGTCGCCAACTGCCCACTCGGCGGGCGGTGCGAGGATGGGGGAGTGCCCACGTACGCCGCCCCCACCCCGCATGCCAGCGGGGCTCGGCCGCCGGCGATCCCGGCAGATCTGGTCCCCAAGCATGTTGCCGTCGTCATGGATGGCAACGGCCGCTGGGCCAAGGAGCGAGGCCTGCCGCGGACCGCTGGCCATGAGGCGGGGGAGTTCGCCCTGCTCGACTGCGTCCACGGTGCGATCGAGATGGGCATCCGCTGGCTGTCGGCCTATGCCTTCTCGACCGAAAACTGGAAGCGCTCGCCGGACGAGGTGAAGTTCCTCATGGGCTTCAATCGCGATGTCGTCCATCGACGTCGCGATGAGATGCACGCCATGGGGGTGCGTGTGCGCTGGGCCGGCCGCCCCAAGCGGTTGTGGAAGAGCGTGATCAGCGAGTTGGAGTACGCCGAGGAGCTCACGAAGGACAACGACGTTCTCACGCTCACGATGTGCGTGAACTACGGCGGTCGCGCGGAGATCGCCGATGCCGCCGCGGCCATTGCGCGCGGCGTCGCCGAGGGTCGGATTGATCCGGCGAAGGTCGATGAGCGGA
Source organism: Candidatus Nanopelagicales bacterium (assembly GCA_049431945.1). Lineage (GTDB taxonomy): Bacteria > Actinomycetota > Actinomycetes > S36-B12 > S36-B12 > Mxb001. The sequence goes on from JBMTDJ010000037.1 coordinate 786, forward strand.
TGATCGCCCGACATCTCTACGAGCCCGACATGCCCGATGTCGACCTCTTCGTGCGCTCCTCCGGTGAGCAGCGCACCAGCAACTTCCTGCTGTGGGAGTCCGCGTACGCCGAGATGGTCTTCCTCGACACGCTGTGGCCCGATTTCGATCGTCGGCACCTGTGGCAGGCGTGTGAGACGTATGCCGCGCGCGATCGGCGTTACGGGGGGGCTGTTCCCAATCCGAGCGTGGAGTCGTGAGCGCGCCTGCCAAGGAGTCCAAGGGCTATCGGCCGGGAAGCCTGGAGATCCTCGCGATCGGCCTGGTGCTCCTCATCGTCGGTCAGCGCTGGCTCGTCGGATTCTTCGATGACCCGGCCCTGCAGACTGGGGCGACCATCTTCGTCTCGATCATCGTGCAGGCGCTGCCTTTCCTCGTGCTCGGCGTCGTCCTCTCCGGTGCCATCGCCGCGTTCGTGCCTGCCTCGTTCTGGAAGAAGGCGCTGCCGAAGAACCCCGCGCTCGCCGTCCCCGTGGCAGGCGCGGCAGGTGCTGTCCTGCCTGGCTGCGAGTGCGCGTCGGTGCCGGTGGCCAACGGCCTGATGTCGCGGGGGGTGGCGCCCGCGGCGGCACTGGCCTTCCTCCTGTCGGCCCCGGCGATCAATCCGATCGTGCTCGCCTCTACCTTCGTGGCCTTCCCCGGTGAGCCGATGATGGTCGTCGCGCGCTTCGTCGCATCCCTGGCGACCGCGGTGATCATGGGCTGGCTCTGGCTGCGCTTCGGCAAGGCTCAGTGGCTGCGCATCGGGCCGCGCGACCACCTGGTGGGATCGAGTTCCTGGCACACCTTCCGTCTCACCGCGACGCACGACTTCCTCCATGCAGGCGGATTCCTTGTCATTGGTGGGCTCTTCGCGGCAGCGCTCAATGTCGTCGTGCCGCAGACCTGGCTCAGCGCTGTCGCCGATCAGCCGATCCTGTCGGTCCTCGTGCTCGCTGGCCTCGCTGTGCTCTTGTCGATCTGCTCCGAAGCCGACGCGTTCGTCGCCGCGAGTCTCACGGAGTTCTCACTCACCGCCAAGCTCGCCTTCCTCGTGGTTGGGCCCATGGTCGATCTCAAGCTCATCTCGCTCCAGGCAGGAACTTTCAGCGGCACGTTCGCTACTCGTTTCGCCCCCGCGACATTCGCCCTGGCCGTGATTGCGAGCCTTCTCGTGGGGTGGTGGCTGCTCACATGAGACGCGATGTCCAGGCGATCATCCTCATCCTCGTCGGGGGAGCGATCCTGCGAATCACTATCGGCGACACCTTCCTCAACTACGTCAAGGAAGGGATGCGTCCGTGGCTGCTCCTGTCCGGCGGCACCCTCGTGGTGCTCGGGGTGCTTGCCCTCATCGACTCGATCCGCAAGGGTCGCGCGGCCGGTCATGAGGCCACCCCCCACGACGAGCCGCACGAGCACGATGACGGTCACGGCCATGGAGCCGGCGGGCCGCGCGCTGCGTGGCTCCTCCTCCTGCCCGTGCTCGCCATCTTCCTCATCGCGCCCCCGGCTCTGGGCGCCTACGCCGCCGCACGCGACACGGCCAATGCCGCGCCGACATCGCAGGCCAAGGCGCCCCCGCTTCCCCCCGGTGATCCCGTGCCCGTGACCGTGGCGGAGTACGTCGGACGCGCGGTGTGGGATGACGGACTCACCCTCGCTGACCGCACTGTCGAGATGACCGGCTTCGTCACGCCGGACCCCGAGGGTGGCTGGTGGATCACGCGCATGGCCGTGGCCTGCTGTGCCGCCGACGCGATCGCATCCAAGGTGAAGGTGCTTGAGGCGCCGGACCTGCCCGCTAACACCTGGGTCACGATCACTGGCCGCTGGGTTCCAGGCGGTGGGACCAAGACGGATACGGCCATCCCGCTCATCGAGGTCATCGACCTCGTCGAGGTGCCCCAGCCCAAGAACCCGTACGAGTAGCCCTCAAGCCCGTGCGCACAGCGGGCATAGGCCGTAGACCTCCACCGTATGCGTGACATCCACGAATCCGTGGTCACTGGCCACCCTGTTCGCCCAGGTCTCCACGTCGGGCGCCTCGACCTCGATGGTGGAGTGGCACCGTCGGCATACGAGATGGTGGTGGTGAGAGGGGCTGCACTGGCGGTAGGCGGTCTCGCCGTCGCGCACGATGACGTCGACATCGCCGGAGTCGGCAAGTGCTTGAAGCGTGCGATACACGGTCGCTAGGCCGACGCTCTCACCGCGCTGGCGTAGATCGTCGTGGATCTCCTGAGACGACTTGAAAACTTCCGCGTCGGCCAGGGCGGATATCACCGCGGCCCGCTGGCGCGTGTTGCGCAGAGGTGCCGTGCTCATGCGACCACCCTAATCCGCGCTGACCGGCCCGTGCTCGCCCGAGTGATCATGTCCCTCGTGGTGCTCGGTCGGCAGGAGGGGAGTGCGCTCGTCGATCTCGTGAAGTGCACCAAGGCCGTACGCCGTCGCGAGATTGGCCGAGGTGAGCACCTCGCTCGGCGGACCCGCGGCGAGCACACGCCCACAGGTGAGCAGCACGTGATCCGCGGCAGCTGCCTCCTCGAGATCATGCGTGGTGAGCACGACCGCGCAGCCGTGCCGCGGCTCCTCGTGGATGATCGCGTCGATCGTCTTGGCTGACAGCAGGTCCAGGCCGGTCAAAGGCTCATCGAGGAGCAGGATGTCGTGATCCTGCGCGACACCCTGTGCGACGTACACCCGCTGCCTCTGCCCACCGGAGAGCTCGGTGAGGTGCCGCTCGGCAAGGGAGGAGATCTCGAGGAGTTTCATCGCGTCGTCCACCTTGCGTCGATCGTCGGTCGACGGTCGACGCAGCAATCCGAGGTGCGGGTATCTCGCCATCGCCACGGCTTCTCTCACCGTGAGTGGTGTGCCGGCGGCGATGTCGGTGTGCTGGAGGACGTAGCTCACCCCGCTCGTGCGCATCGATGCCGCCGAAGGGTGGCGGCCGAGGACGGTCAGTTCGCCATCGCTCACAGGGAGCAGCCCTGCGATGGCGTGCAGGAGCGTGGACTTGCCGCTGCCGTTGGGTCCGATGATCGCGGTGATCTGGCCCGAGGGGATGGTGAAGCTTGAGGTGTCGATGGCCGTGCGCGAACCTCGGCGCAGCACGATGTCGTGCGCGACGACGGCATCCTGGCCCTGAGTCGGGTTAGGCGTGCTCAACGGCCACCTCCTCGCTCGAGGAGCGCCTGCTGAACAGTCGCTTGCCGATGAGGACGATGAAGAACAGCACGATGGGGACGAGGGCCATGGTCGCGGAGCCGGCGGTGCCCAGCCAGTAGCTGATCGTGAGGCCGATCCACACGGAGAGCAGAGCGATGATGGCGGCGAAGGCCATCATGCGTGGGACGGTCCGCGCGAGCAGCGCAGCCGTGGCGGGTGGCCCGACGAGGAGACCGAAGACCAGCAGCGTGCCGACGGACTGGTAGCTGCCGATGACGGCCGCGGCGATGAGGATGAGCAACGCGGCGTGGGTGGTCTTGGGTCGCATGCCGAGCAACTCCGCCTTGTCCGGGTTGAAGGCCAGGGCGAGCAGGGGCCGGTAGAGGATCATCGCCGCAGCCACGATGATGACGGCGAGGACGGCCTGCGCGATGAGATCCGTGCCGGTGACGCCCAGGGCATCGCCGAAGAGGATCGTCGTGAGGCTCCCGGAGTAGGTGTCCAAGCGCGACATGATCACGACGCCCAGCGCGAGCATGCCGACGAAGAGCAGGCCGATGGCGGTGTCCTCGCCCAGGTCCGTCTGACGATGCACCGACTCGATCGCGAGCACCATGATGAGCGCGGCGACGGCGGCGCCAATGACGGGATTGATGTCGAGGACGACGGCGGCCGCGATGCCGGGGACGACGCCGTGCACGAAGGCGTCACCGAAGAAGCTCATGCCTCTCAGGACCAGCCACGTGCCGACCACGGCGGACATGAGTCCGGCGAGGGCTCCGCCGAGGAGTGCGCGCTGCTGGAAGCCCAGCGCGAAGGGTTCGAGGAGCCACTCCATGGGGTCAGTATGGACGTTGGGCCAGCGGGCCGGTCAGGCGCGCAGAGCGCCGGCGATGCGCTGGGCGTTGAGCAGCATCATCGCCACGTAGGTGTCCGCTCCGGAGTCAGGACCGCCCAGGCTGCCGACGTAGAGCTCGACGACCTGGACCGAGCCGCCGGCCTCCGATGCGACGGCGTCGGACAGTGCGCTCGAGTCCGCGGTGTTGGCGAAGATCGCCGACACGCCCTCGACGCGAATCACCTCGACGAGAGCGCTCAACTCAGCGGAGCTCGGCTCGGCCAGCGTGCTGCCACCGGGGATGACGACACCGGCGACCTCGTAGCCATATGCGTCGGCGAGGTAGCCGAGGGCGTCGTGATCGGTGACGAGGATGCGGCGATCCTCGGGCACGGACTCCAGCAGCGCGCGAACCTCGCCCTCGGCGGTGCGAATCTCATCGGCGACCTGGGCGCCGCAGTCGGCGTACTCGGAGCCACCGGTCTCGGCAAGTGCATCGCCGATGATGACAGCGGCATCGGCCATGCGGTTCATGTCGAACCACACGTGCGGGTCAAGGCTGCCGTGATCGCGCTCGTCGGTGACGGCCCCCTCATCGGCATGGGCACCACCGCCGAATTCGATCGGATCAACGAGGGGAGCGATCTCAATGACCGTGGCACCGTCCGCGCGAGCGCCTTCGAGAGCGTCGGCGAGACCCTCCTCCAGACCCAGTCCGTTGGCGATCACGACATTGGCGCCGACCATCGTGGCCACGTCAGCGGACGAGGGGGAGAAGTCGTGGGGGTCTGCGCCGATGGGCATCACGGTGGTCACCGAGCCGCCGGCGCATTCGGCGATCTCACCGGCGATGCTGCCGAGCACGGTCGTGGTGGCCACGATGGTCGGTGTGCCGTCGGAGGGGGCGGTGGCGTCGTTGCTGGAGCCGCCACAGGCGGCCAGCACAAGGGCCGCTCCAGCCAGGGGTGCGAGGCGGACGAGCCCGTGAGGGGCGGCTTTGCCGACCCGCCGGGCCAGGGGGCGTGCGGACGTCATGCACCCCACTGTGGAGTAAATGATAATGATTGTCAAACTCAGTGAACTACAGACGCCCCAGAGCCTTGAGGACGGTGGCCCCTGCCAGGGCGACGACGACGATCCCCCTGAGCATGCGGCCGCTGGGTGGGATCGCCGGCCACGACAGCACGAGTAGCCACAGGAAGAAAAGCGTGAGCAGGCCGAGGATGAGTGCGCCGAGCCAGGCCAGGGAGCCGGTTTGGATCATGCCCAGCACCAGCAAGACCGACAGCACGACGACGAGGAGCCACCTCGGCAGCCGGGTCATCCGGGTCAGCAGTGGGAGGCTGATGCGCTGCAGCGGCGTGAGGTCCGCCGGAGAGGCCTGGCGAGGCGTGGGCTGCCCCGATCCCGTCGGGCCGGGGCCACCTCCCTGGGGGCCTCGCGGACCCCGGACGCCGGGACGCTTGTCGCCAGCCATAATCCTCCCTCAATGGAGCGTGCCGTGCCGTGACATCCCACCCTAACTACGGTGGGGGCATGCTGCCAGGCCCTCAAGCGGAACCCGTGCCTGGGTTCGTGGCGCTGCTGCGCTTTCGCACCGACGACGTGCCCGGCCTCATGGCTGGCCTGCGCGCGAGCGTGTCACTCCTTGCCGGGTTCGGCGGTTTCGTCGATGCCCGGGTGTCGCGCGCGATAGATGACGACCGACTTGTCGTCATGGCGCTCGGGTGGCGCGCGGTCGGTGACTACCGACGCGCGCTGTCCTCATACGACGTCAAGGTCAATGTCGTTCCGCTGCTCTCTCAGGCGATCGACGAGCCAACAGCATTCGAGGTGCTCCATGTGACGGATCCCCGCGGTGTCAGCGACTCCGTGGGTGCCCTCGCGGCGGACGCCGGCAGCGTGGGTCTGGGCGAGGCGTCCGCGGGATTCGTACCGCCGGCACCATCATGACGGGCTGGACCGGCGAGTCGGCCAAGCCACCCCTGTCGGGCTTCGCCGACCTCGCCGACGGGGGTCGGAAGTTGGTCGAGCGGCTGCGCGAGGCGCTCGGCGACAGCCCGGATCCGTTGCTCGTTGCCGTGGTTCCCAACGGCGTACCCGTCGCCGAACCACTCGCGGATGCGCTCGGCGTCGCGATCGCCGGGGCATATCTCGATCGTGACGGGGATCCGCACGTGGTCGAAATCCCGGAAGTCGCGGGTCTCCACTGTGTCGTCGTCGATGACGGTGTCGAGACCGGCACTGCAGCGCGCGTGATCGGGAGGGCGCTGCGCGAGGCAGGTGCGGCTCGCCTGGTCCTCGCCGTGCCCGTCTGCCCGCGGCAGGCAGAGGCGCAGCTCCAGCACGTCTACGACACGATCGTCGCCATTGAGCGCCCCCTGGGTCGGCGAGATCTGCACTGGCACTACGACGACTTCAACACGATCGATGAGGCCGAGGCGAGGCGCCGTCTCGACGCTCGGTAAGATCAATCCTCCAGTCCGATAGTCCCTGTCGGATCTGTCCGCCGACAACCAGCCGGAGTGGATCGTGGCCGATCGCGTCGATGCCGTCGTCAACCTCAGCAAGCGCCGAGGCTTCGTCTTCCCGTCATCCGAGATTTACGGCGGCACTCGATCCGCGTGGGACTACGGCCCCCTGGGTGTGGAACTCAAGGAGAACATCCGCCGGCAGTGGTGGCAGGCGGTCGTGCGCGGTCGCGATGACGTCGTCGGACTGGACTCCTCGGTCATCCTGGCTCCTCAGGTGTGGGAGGCCTCCGGCCACGTTGGGGCCTTCGTCGATCCGCTGACCGAGTGCAAGAAGTGCCACAAGCGCTGGCGCGCCGACCAACTCGTCGAGGCATTCGAGGAGAAGCACGGGCGCGCTCCCGAGGGCGGCCTTGCCGAGATTGTGTGCACTAACTGCGGCACCAAGGGCGACTTCACTGAGCCGCGAGACTTCAACGGCATGCTCCGCACTGCCGTGGGGCCGGTCGAGGATGCCGGCGCTATCCACTACCTGCGCCCGGAGACGGCCCAGGGAATCTTCGTCAACTACCTCAACGTGATGAATGCGGCCCGCAAGAAGCCGCCGTTCGGGATCGGACAGACCGGCAAGAGCTTCCGCAACGAGATCACGCCCGGCAACTTCATCTTCCGCACCCGCGAGTTCGAGCAGATGGAGATGGAGTTCTTCGTCAAGCCCGGCACCGATGAGGAGTGGCACGACTACTGGCTGCAGCAGCGCTGGGACTGGTACGTCGACCTCGGCATCGACCCGGAGAACCTGCGGATGTTCGAGCATCCGAAGGAGAAACTCAGCCACTACTCCAAGCGGACTGTCGACATCGAGTACCGCTTCCGCTTCGCGGGCTCGGAGTGGGCCGAGCTCGAGGGCATCGCCAACCGCACGGACTTCGATCTATCCACGCATGCCAAGCACTCGGGCACCGACCTGTCGTACTTCGATCAGGAGACCGAGGAGCGGTGGGTGCCCTACGTCATCGAACCGGCGGCGGGACTCACGCGGTGCGTCCTCGCCTTCCTGCTCGATTCCTACGACGAGGACGAGGCTCCCAACGCCAAGGGCGGTATCGACAAGCGCGTCGTCCTGCGCCTGGACCCGCGTCTGGCCCCGGTCAAGGCTGCCGTGCTCCCCCTGTCGCGCAATGAGCAACTATCGCCGAAGGCGCGGGATCTAGCCGCACAATTGCGCAGGCGTTGGAACGTCGACTTCGACGATGCGGGCGCTATCGGCCGGCGCTATCGCCGGCAAGACGAGATCGGCACGCCGTACTGCATCACCGTCGACTTCGACACACTTGAGGACGATGCGGTCACGGTGCGCGATCGCGACTCCATGACCCAGGAGCGGATCTCGCTCGCCGCGCTCGAGGGTTGGCTTGCCGAACGCCTGCCCGCCTGCTGATGCGGTGTCGGACCACACTGTCTTCACGCGGTTCTACCGTGGGCTCTCGGCGGTGGGGGAGCGCACCGGCCTGGGAGACCTGCGTCGCCGAGTGCTCGCGGACGCACGCGGACGACTGCTCATCATCGGTCTCGGACCCGGCCACGACCTCGATCACCTCCCTCCTGAAGTGACATCGGTCGTGGCGCTGGAGCCGAGCGCGTCCATGCGCGCGGCCGCACGCTCACGCGTGGCTGCATCGGCGCACCGGGGTGTCGATGTCAATGTCATTGACGCCATGGCTGAGCAGGTCCCCCTCGCGGACTCGTCCGTCGACTCCGTCCTCGTCGCCTACGTCCTGTGCTCGGTGGCCGATCCCGCCTCGGCTGCAACGGAGATTCGCCGCGTTCTGCGGCCCGGAGGCACGCTCCATGTCCTCGAGCACGTCCGAGCTCGGCCGGGCACCTTGCTGCGAGGACTCCAGCGGGCCGTGGGTCCCGCCTGGCCGCGCCTGGCGGGGGGTTGCCGCGTCGATCGGGATACCGGTGCCGCGCTCGCGGCTGCCGGGTTTGACTTGTCCGAAATCTCCGAGACGAACCTCATGGCACTCCCTCCCGTGGCGCCTACCCTCGTGGGCGTGGCGCGCCATGCGACGTCCGCGTAAGCAGCGTTCTGGGCTCACTGCCGAACCACGATCGCGATGGAGTCAGGGCCTTGCGCGAGGGCCTGCCCGATGCCCGCAACACGGTCTGGTGGCAGCCCGTCCCGCACCGGTCGTGAGGAGAATACCCCCTGGGGTATAGTTCCGTTCATGTGTCGACAGGTGACGTGCAAGAGGTGTGAGAAGGCGTCGTGGGCCGGGTGCGGTCAGCACGTCAATCAGGTGCTGGCGGGGGTGCCCAAGAATCAGCGCTGCACGTGCACCGCTGCTGAGATGGCGGAATGGAAGAAGGACCACTCCTTCTTCAAGCGCCTCTTCGGGGGCAAGAAGGCGTCTGCCTGAGGGCTGTCAGTCCAGCGGGATCGCCTCAGTGATCTGCAGCCCGAAGCCGTCGAGCGCGTAGCGGCGATCAGGACTGCCGGTGAGGAGTCTCATGCTGCGCACTCCCAGATCGGCGAGGATCTGCGATCCCAGGCCGTAGTCCAGGGCGTCGCCCGTGCCGGACGTCGAGGTGTGGCCACCGAGCAAGGTCTCGCCCGTGGCGGGAGGCCGCAGGTAGAGCAGCACTCCACGTCCTTCGAGAGCGATGCGTGCCAGGGACTGGCGCAGGCGATCGCCGCAGCGGCAGCCCTGGGAGTGCATGGCGTCCCCCGCGAGGCACTCCACGTGCACACGGACGAGGAGGTCCGTCCCGTCGCCGACGTCGCCCTTGATCATCGCCGCGTGCTCGGTGTCGTCCACGAGGCTGCGGTAGCCGATGATCGTGAAATCACCGTGCTCTGTGGGCAGTGGAGTGACGGCGCCGCGCTCGATGAGGCGCTCTGAGCCTCCTCGGTGGCGGATCAGGTCCGCGATGGAGATCAGGAGCATGCCGCGCTCATCGGCGAAGGCGCGGCACTGCGCCGCATCCATCATGGTTCCGTCGTCGTTGACCATCTCGGCCAGCGCTCCGGCCGGGTGCAGCCCCGCGAGCCCGGCCAGATCCACCGCGGCTTCGGTGTGGCCGGGCCGGCGGAGTACGCCGCCGGGGACGGCGCGCAGCGGGGCGACGTGGCCCGGGCGAGTGAGATCTGACGGGCCAGTTGCCGGATCCGCGAGCGTGCGGATGGTGATGGCACGATCCGTGGCGGAGATCCCGGTTGACGTCACGTCCCGAGCATCAACGGTGACGGCGTAGGCCGTCCCCTTGCGATCCTCGTTGACCACGGTCATCGGCGGTAGGTGAAGGCGGTCGAGATCATCGCCGTTCATGCTCACGCAGATGTAGCCGCTCGTGTGACGGATCATGAACGCCGTGAGGTCGCTCGTGGCCTTCTCGGCGGCGAAGATCAGATCGCCCTCGTTCTCACGGGCCTCGTCGTCGACGACGATGACGGCATGGCCGTCGGCGATGGCCTTGATGGCCTCGTCGATCGTGTCCATCCGCACGGCATCACGATCCGACACTGGACTCCTAGCGCTGGGAGGGGAGCCCTAAGCCTAGCGAGGCCAGACGCGCCAGAATGGGGCCCATGAACCCACTCGTCGTCGGCGCCGTGACGATCGACCCGCCGGTCGTCCTCGCGCCCATGGCCGGGATCACCAACAGGGCTTTCCGCCGCCTATGCCGCGAGCAGGGAGCTGGGCTCTACGTCAGCGAGATGGTGACGTCGCGAGCGCTCATCGAGCGCCACGAGGCGACGCTGGACATGGTGCGCTTCGACGAGGACGAGTCGCCGCGATCCGTCCAGCTCTACGGTGTCGATCCGTCGATCGTCTCCGAGGCCGTGCGCATGGTCGTTGAGGAAGACCTCGCTGATCACGTCGACCTCAACTTCGGCTGCCCCGTCCCCAAGGTCACGCGCAAGGGAGGAGGCAGTGCGCTGCCGTGGAAGCGCGACCTCTTCGCCGACATCGTGACCTCCGCGGTGTCTGCCGCAGCCGGCCGCGTGCCGGTCACGGTGAAGATGCGCAAAGGGATCGACGACGATCACCTGACGTATCTCGAGGCCGGTCGCGTCGCTCGTGACGCGGGCGTGGCTTGGGTCGCCCTGCATGGGCGCACAGCAGCGCAGATGTACGGCGGTGTTGCTGACTGGTCGGCCATCGCACGTCTCGTCGAGGAGCTCGACGGATTCCCCGTCCTGGGCAACGGTGACATCTTCAGCGCGCAGGATGCCCTCGACATGGTCCGGCAGACCGGGTGCGCGGGCGTTGTCGTGGGGCGCGGGTGCCTCGGGCGCCCGTGGCTCTTCGGGCAACTCGCCGCGGCGTTCGCCGGCAAGTCCATCCCCGCGGACCCAGCGTTGCCGATCGTCATAGCGACCTTCCGACGTCATGCTGAGTTGCTCATCGAGGCGTTCGGGGAGTACACGGGCTCGCGCGAGATCCGCAAGCATGTGGCGTGGTACTTCAAGGGCTACTCGGTCAAGCGCCAGGTGCGCCAGGGCTTGGCCAACGTCTCATCCCTCGCCGAGGTCGACGACTGGCTCGCGCAGGTCGACCCGGACCAGGCGGCCGACGAGATGGTCATGTCCGCCCCTCGCGGTCGCACGGGCGGTGAGCGCCCGCCCGCGCTGCCCGATGGCTGGCTCGACTCGCCCTACCTCGACGAAGCCTCGGCGGCCTGTGTGCGCGAGGCCGAGCTCTCCGTGAGCGGCGGCTGAGCGGTCCGGTCAGCGGCACGAGGACCGAAGTCCCTGGCGGCAAGCGGTTGCATCGTGGTGGCATGGGCTGGTGTCGACCACCTATGTCTATGACTTCGCCCGCGGGAGCCGCCGCCAGGCTGATCTGCTGGGCGGCAAGGGGGCCAATCTCGCCGAGATGACCCGCTTGGGGCTGCCCGTGCCCCCGGGCTTCACCATCACGACGCAGGCCTGCCGGGCCTACCTCGAAACAGGGTCTGAGCCCCCCGAGCTTGCCGGGCAAATCAGTGCCTCGCTGGATCGCCTCGAGGAGCGCATGGGTCGTCGACTGGGGGATCCGGAGGATCCGCTGCTGGTGTCGGTGCGTTCTGGCGCGCGATTCTCCATGCCCGGCATGATGGAGACGGTCCTCAACATCGGCCTCAACGACGCGAGTGTCAAAGGCATGGGCCGCATCACGGACGACAAGCGCTTCGCGTGGGACTCCTACCGTCGTCTCATTCAGATGTTCGGCAAGACGGTGCTCGACATCGAGGGCCACCTCTTCGAGGGCGCGCTCGACAAGATCAAGGCTGAGGCCGGGGTGACATCCGATGTCGACATCCCGGTGTCGGCTCTCAAGGAACTAGTTGCGGCGTACAAGCAGATCATCCTCGAACAGACCGGTCGCGATTTCCCGCAGGACTCCCGCGAGCAGTTGAACCTCGCGATCCTCGCGGTCTTCCGATCGTGGAACACCGATCGGGCGCGCCTCTATCGCCGCCGGGAACGCATCCCGCACGATCTAGGGACGGCCGTCAACGTCCAGGTGATGGCCTTCGGCAACCTTGGCGAGGGCTCGGGCACGGGGGTGGCCTTCACCCGAGACCCGGCCACGGGCGCCCCGGGCGTCTACGGCGACTACCTGCCCGACGCCCAGGGGGAGGACGTCGTCGCTGGCATCCGCAACACCATGCCACTGGTCGAACTCGGTGATCGTGACCCCGAGGTCTACGAGGAACTGCTCGACATCATGCGGCGCCTCGAACTGCACTATCAGGACCTCTGCGACATCGAGTTCACGGTCGAGCGCGGCAAGCTTTGGATGCTGCAGACGCGCGTGGGCAAGCGCACGGCCGCAGCCGCGTTCCGGATCGCTGTGCAGCTTGTGGACGAGGGTGTAATCGACATGAGCGAGGCGGTGCGCCGTGTCTCCGGTGCCCAACTGGTCCAGTTGATGTTCCCGCGATTCGCTAACGACACTGGACACGAGTTGCTCGCTAAGGGGGTCAGCGCATCGCCGGGTGCCTCCGTCGGCGCCGTGGTCTTCGATTCGCGCACCGCTGTCGAGTGGGCCGCGTCGGGTCGACCCGTGATCCTCGTGCGCCGTGAGACCAATCCTGACGACCTCGAGGGGATGGTCGCCTCCGCTGGCATCCTCACCAGCCGCGGTGGCAAGACCTCACACGCGGCGGTCGTGGCGCGGGGCATGGGCAAGACGGCCGTGTGCGGCGCAGAGGAACTGACCGTCGACACCGCGGGCAAGCGCATCACGACTCCCGAGGGGGTCGTCATCGGCGAAGGCGAGGTCATCTCGATCGACGGCAGTAGTGGCGAGGTGTTCCGCGGTGAGGTGCCGGTCGTGCCAAGCCCGGTCGTCCGCTACTTCGAGGAGGGAGTGGCCTCGGCTCTCCATGACGCCGACGACGCGACGCGCGACCTGATCAAGTCCGTCGATCGCATCATGCGGCATGCCGATCGATCGCGGCGAATGCTCGTTCGCGCGAATGCGGACACTGCACCTGACGCTGCCCGTGCACGAAGGATGGGGGCCGAGGGGATTGGGCTGTTGCGCACCGAGCACATGTTCCTCGGGGACCGCAAGCAGTACGTCGAACGCCTCATCCTCGCTCACGACGACGGCGAGCGTCGATCAGCGCTCGATACCCTCCTGCCCCTCCAGCGTGATGACTTCACGCGGATCCTCGAGGCCATGGATGGTTTGCCCGTGACCATCCGCCTTATCGACCCGCCCCTGCACGAGTTCCTGCCCGACCGCACCGATCTCGCCATCCGCGTGGCGCTGGCTGAGGAGCGCGGCGAGGAGCACGAGCCGGAACTGCGCATGCTGCAGGCGGTCAATCGTCTCCACGAGCAAAATCCCATGCTCGGCCTTCGCGGCGTACGTCTCGGGCTCGTCCTACCCGGACTCTTCGCCCTTCAGGTGCGCGCGATTGCCGAGGCGGCCTGCCAGCGCCAGAAGGCCGGTGGCGACCCGCGCGCGGAGATCATGATTCCACTCGTGGGGTCCATCCAGGAGCTCGAGCTTGTCGCCGAGGAGGCCACCCGGGTGCTCGCTGAAGTGGAGGAGGCTCAGGGCTGTCATCTGCGCTTCCCGATCGGCACCATGATCGAGTTGCCACGTGCCGCGGTGACCGCTGGCCAGATCGCCGAAGCGGCGCAGTTCTTCTCGTTCGGCACCAATGACCTCACCCAGACGACGTGGGGCTTCAGCCGTGATGATGTCGAGGCGGCGTTTTTCTCGACGTACCTCGACAAGGGTGTCTTCGGCGTATCCCCCTTCGAGTCGATCGACCGCGAGGGTGTCGGAGCGCTGGTGCGTATGGCTGTCGAGACCGGGCGCGCCGTCCGGCCGGGACTCAAGTGCGGAGTGTGCGGCGAGCACGGGGGAGATCCCGACTCGGTCCACTTCTTCGATGAGGTGGGCCTGGACTATGTCTCGTGCTCGCCCTTCCGTGTCCCGGTGGCCCGTCTCGAGGCCGCTCGTGCTTCCCTGGGGGCTGGTGGCTCGGATAGCCGCTGATGGCCTCGGGCTGGGACGCACCCGCCGACTAGGGTCGTGACCGTGAGCGCCCCTGCCGGCTATACCCCTGCCGATGTCGAGCGGTGGGTGCTCAACGTCCCCAGCGAGCGATCGCCCTTCGCCCGCGACCGGGCTCGCGTCCTGCATTCGGCGGGCCTACGGCGGCTCGCTGCGACGACGCAGGTGCTGGTCGCCGGCACGTCGGACTTCCCGCGCACCCGTCTGACGCACACGCTCGAGGTCGCCCAGATTGCGCGCGAGATGGGTGCCTCGCTCGGCTGCGACCCCGACCTCGTCGACGTGGCCGGACTCGCGCACGACCTGGGGCACCCGCCGTTCGGTCACAACGGCGAGGGGGAGCTCAATCGCATCGCTGAGCGGATCGGGGGGTTCGAGGGCAATGCGCAGACCCTGCGCGTCATGACCCGCCTCGAGGCAAAGGTCATCGACCCCGCCACCGGGCGCAGCGCCGGGCTCGACCTCACGCGCGCGTCACTCGACGCCGCATGCAAGTACCCCTGGCCGCGACGCGATCCAGACTCCGTGAGTGACAGCCGCGGCGCCGACCTCGGGGGGCAGTCGCACAAGTTCGGCTACTACGCGGACGACGCCGAGATCTTCCACTGGCTGCGCGAGGGGGCGCCCGGTGAGCGCACGTGCCTTGAGGAGCAGGTCATGGACTGGGCCGATGACGTGGCCTACTCGGTCCACGACCTCGAGGACGCTCTCCACGCCGGCCTCATCACGCTGGAGATGTTCACCTCTGCCACCGAACGCGAGAACATCATGGACGTGGCGCACCGTGGCTACCTGCCGCTGGTCGATCCCGCGTCGATCGGTGCTGCGCTCGACCGGCTCCTCGCACTCGAGTATTGGCCGACGTCCTACGACGGGTCCCAGCGGGACCTGGCGGCCTTGAAGTCGGCGACGTCGCGTCTCATCGGACGCTTCTGCGCCGCGGCCGAGAGAGCCACGAGGGATGCCTACCCCGGTGATCGGCTCACCCGTTACGACGCATCCCTCGTCGTGCCTGACGGTGTCCGCGCGGAGGTTGCCGCGCTCAAGGCCATGACGGCGATCTACGTCATGAATCGCGCGGGTGCGGATGTCGAGTACGCCCGCCAGCGCGAGATGATCAGCGAACTCGTATCGGCTTTGGTGCGCCGCGGCGGTCGCGACCTCGAGCCGTGGATCGCGCCGGAGTTCGATGCGGCCGCGGACGACGGTGGGCGGCTGCGCGTCGTCGTCGATCAGGTCTCGAGTCTCACCGATGCCAGTGCCGTCGCCTGGCACGCCCGTCTCTGCCACTCAAAGAATGCGGGCCTGGGGACGGCGCGGACGGGGTAGCCGACCGCCACCTAGGATCGGCCCATGGCCGGACGCATCAGGGACGAGGACGTGGCCCTGGTGCGCGAGAAGGCCCGCATCGACGAGATCGTGCGCGACTACGTCGCTCTCAAGCCCGCGGGAGGCGGTTCGCTCAAGGGGCTGTGCCCCTTCCATGATGAGCGCTCGCCGTCCTTCCACGTGACGCCTAGCCGGGGGATGTACTACTGCTTCGGCTGCCAGGAGGGCGGGGATGTCATCTCCTTCGTGCAGAAGTTGGATCACCTCACCTTCGCCGAGTCTGTCGAGAAGTTGGCCGGCCGCACGGGGGTGACGCTCCGGTACGTCGAGGGTGGGGCGGGCGTCAATCGGCAGCAGGGTCAGCGCACGCGCCTGGTCGAGGCCAATAGAGCGGCGGAGGAGTTCTTCATCTCGAAGCTCACCTCACCCGAGGCGGCTCCCGCCCGTGCCTTCCTCACCGAACGCGGCTTCGACGCGGCCGTTGCAGATGACTTCCGGCTCGGCTTCGCGCCGAAGTCGTGGGACGCCTTGATGTCGCACCTTCGCCAGAAGGGCTTCACGGATGCGGAGATGCTCGCGGCCGGCCTCGTCTCGCAGGGCAATCGAGGCGTCTACGACCGATTCCGGGGTCGCCTCATCTGGCCCATCCGCGATCTCGCCGGCGATGTCGTCGGCTTCGGCGCGCGCAAGCTCCTGGAAGACGACGACGGCCCGAAGTACCTCAATACTCCCGAGACTCCGCTCTACAAGAAGAGCCAGGTGCTCTACGGCGTCGACCGGGCAAGACGGGATATCTCCAAGCAGCAGCGCGCCGTGATCGTGGAGGGCTACACCGACGTAATGGCCTGTCACCTTGCTGGGGTGCCCGTCGCCGTCGCGACGTGCGGGACGGCATTCGGCGGAGATCACATCAAGTTGCTGAGGCGCCTCCTCATGGATGACGACAAGATGCGCGGCGAGGTCGTCTTCACCTTCGATGGCGACGAGGCAGGTCGTCGTGCGGCATTGAAGGCCTTCGATGACGACCAGCGCTTCGTTGCCCAGACCTTCGTTGCGGTAGAGCCGCACGGGCTCGACCCATGCGACCTACGCCAGCAGCACGGTGATGCCTCAGTGCGGTCGCTCGTGGAACACCGTGTGCCGCTGTTCGAGTTCGCCATCCGCTCGGCCCTTGCGTCGTATGACCTCGAGAGCGCCGAGGGACGGGTCGCTGCCCTGCGGGAGGCCGCGCCTATCGTCGCCCGGATCAAGGACCCGGCCCTTCGCCCCGAGTACACCCGGCGCCTCGCCGGCTGGCTGGGCATGGACCCGGCGATGGTGAGCCGCGCGGTAGGCGGCGGCTCCCGCACTGCGCCGCCGCCGCGCCGCCCCGACGCTCGCGATCCCGTGCTCGCCGTGCAGCGCGAGGCCCTCAAGTGCGCACTTCAGGAGCCCGCCCTCGTGAGTGCCTGGTACGCGTCGGTGGAGCCGGAGGCCTACTCCGATCCCCAGTTGCGTGAAGTTCACGAGGCGATCGCGGCCTCCGGGGGTCCTCGCGCCGAGATGGCGGGGCTGCCGTGGGTGGACGCTGTGCTTCAGGCTTGCCCCGATGACGAAGTTCGCGGGCGGGTGCGCGGTCTGGCGGTCGAGCCGCTGCCGGTCTCCCAGGGTGCCGACGCCCGCTACGCGACCTCCGTTGTCGCCCGCCTGCTGGAGATGGATGCGGCCCGACGCATCGGCGAACTTCGCGGGCGACTGCAGCGTCTGGAGGAGGGCACTCCCGAGCAGGCCGCCGCCTTCGCCGACCTCATGGCACTCGAGGCATATCGCCGCGACCTGCGCGAGCACCGCGAGGGCTGACGTGGGACTGCTGCGCCGCACTCCGGCTGAGGTGCGTGCCTCAATCGTCGACGGCGAACGTGTGCTTGCATGGGCGCCCGTCCAGCCCACCGGCTTTGCCATCGCCACCGATGCTGCGCTCTACCTTCCGGTGCCGCAGATGCTCCGACTGCAGTGGGACCTCATCAGCAAGGCCTCGTTCAGCGAGGCGGCCGTGCTCGTCGTCGAGGCGCGGTCGGACCCTGCCGCACGTGACCGCTCCTGGCGGGTCGTCCTCGCGGAGGCAGGCACCTTGGCGACCGTCGTCTACGAACGAGTGACCTCGAGCGTCGTGGTCAGCGAGCGGGTGCTGCTCCGAGGCGATCTGGGCGCCCGTATTGTCGCCCGCCGGGCAGGTGACGGTCTGCGCTGGACCGTGACCTTCGATGCCGGCCTGGATGCGCGTGATCCAGCCCTGC
>JBMTDJ010000038.1:0-18397 GCA_049431945.1 Candidatus Nanopelagicales bacterium
CACCTGCGCAAGATCATCGACGAGACCGGCGTGATCCCCGCCATGAATCAGATCGAGCTCCACCCGTGGCTGCCACAGGCCCACATGCGCGACATCGATGCTCGCCTGGGCATCAAGACCGAGGCGTGGAGCCCGCTCGGCTCGGGCCGGCTCATCGATGACCCGGTCATCGGAGAGGTTGCCGCCAAGCACGGCAAGTCACCTGCCCAGGTGATGGTGCGCTGGAGTATCCAACTGGGCAACATTGTGCTGCCCAAGTCCGTGACGCCGGAGCGCATCGAGCAGAACATCGACGTCTTCGACTTCGAGCTCGACGACGCCGACATGGCGGCGATCGCCACCCTTGATTCGGGGAGACGCACCGGCCCGAACCCCGACGACTTCAACGAGGCGTAGGACGAGCCAGAGCTCAGCCCCGGGCTCACGTCGACCCACGGCCCGTGCTCAGCCGCTTGGCGTGCGGCCCTATTCGGTCAGGAGAGGCAGAACTCGTTGCCCTCGGGATCTGCCATTGTCACCGCGTAGTAGTCCGCTCCTGCCGGGGCGAGCGTTGCCACGCGCCGAGCGCCGAGGTCGATCAGGCGAGCGACCTCCGCATCGACGACCTCTCGCCGACGGCTGAGGTCCGCGGTCCGGCCATCGGTCACATCGATGTCGATATGGACGCGGTTCTTGTGCGTCTTCGCCTCGGGAACGACCTGGAACCAGATGCGCGGCCGCACTCCGGAGGGATCCACGATCGAATCGCACGTGCTGTGATTGACACCCTCGAGCTCAGTCTCAGGAATGCCGATCGCGCGCCAGTACGCGAGCCAGGATGCGTGATCTGCAGGTGGAGCCTCCGGGATGTACCCGAGGACCTCGCACCAGAAGGGGACGAGGAGCCCGGGGTTGCGGCAGTCGATCGTGATCGACAAGCGCGGTGCTGCCATAGCTGGAGGCTAGCGAGGTCACGGGTGCATGCGGCTAGCCTGAGCCGGTGGCGGCCCTGACCAATCTGCGCGCCGTCCTCGTCGTTCGCGACTTCCGGCGACTCTTCGGGGTCCGGCTCGCCGGACAGTTCGGTGATGGATTGCTGCAGGCCGCCCTCGCCACCTTCGTGCTCTTCTCCCCCGAGCGGCAGCCGACGGCAGCGTCGGTCGCCGGTGCCTTCGCCGTGCTCTTCCTGCCGTACTCCCTTGTCGGGCCCTTCGCGGGTGTCTTCCTCGACGAGTGGCGCAGGCGCCAGGTGCTCGTCTACGCCAACCTGCTGCGCGGGCTCCTCGTCGTCGGAGTGGCCGCCCTCGTCGGGATCCGGCACGACGGTCTCGATCTGGCCGTCAGTGTGCTCCTCGTCCTCGGCGTCGCCCGATTCTTCCTGGCCGGCGTGGCGGCGTCGCTGCCGCACGTCGTCGACGGCCCGCTCCTCGTCACCGCCAACGCGCTCACGCCGACCGCGGGCACGATCGCGGCCGCGATCGGCGGACTCGTCGGCGTGGGTATCCGAGCCGTGTCGGGAGGAGGTGACACGGGGAGCATCGTGGTGCTCGCCTGCGCGATCGCGTCGTACATCATCTCCGCCGCCATCGCCGCGACGTTGCCCAAGGATCGCCTCGGGCCGGATGAGGACACCGTGCGCAACTCGCTACTCGGTGTGATTCAGGGCTTCGGCGATGGCTTCCGGCAATTGGTCCAGCACCCGCTCGCGGGACGAGCGGTGGTCGTCGTCATCGTGCAGCGCATCGCGTTCGGCGCGCTGACGGTGCTCGGGCTTCTCCTCATCCGCAACACCTTCAATCCTGCCGCCGACGCCGACGCTGCTCTCGGCCAGTTTGCGCTCGTCACCGGAGCGGCGGCCGTCGGCGCGCTCCTGGGAGCGATCGCCACCCCCGGTCGCGTACGTCGGATGGGCTACGTGCGGTGGACCGTCATCGCCGTGGGCCAGGCCGCACCGGTGGTGACGGTCGGCGTACTCGGTGGGATGTTCCTCCCGGCGCTGTGGCCACTCCTCATCGCGGCCCTGTCACTTGGTTTCGCCAACCAGGCGGCCAAGGTCGCAAGCGACACGCTCATCCAGCGCGAGATCGACGACGACTACCTCGGGCGCGTCTTCTCGCTCTTCGACGTCGCCGTCAACGTCGCCCTCGTCGCAGGAATCGTGGCGGTGGCGTTCACGAGCCCCGAGTCGGGCATAGCGCCTATCACGGTGCTCATCGTCGGAGCGCTCATCGCCGTGAATGCCGCGTGGTACCGCGGTAGGGGAGCCAAAGCACACGGCTGACCGGACGTGGACGGCTAGGCTGCGCCCGTGACCGAGACGAGTGAGCAGCCCGCGTCCACCCAGCGTCGTATCGGAGCGCGGTCGATCGCCGCTCTCATCGCGCTCATCCTGGGACTGGGATTGCTGCCCATCGGCACGGTCACCTACTGGGGCAATCGCACAGTGACGGACTCCGAGCGCTACATCGAGACGATGGGTCCCCTCGCCTACAGCGAGCAGATCCAAGACTCCCTGTCGGTCTTCATCACCGACAAGATCGAGGAGCAGGTCGATCCGGAGGCACTCGTCAATCAGGTCTTCGCCGGCCTCATCGAGCAATATCCGTCGCTCAAGGCGCTCGTCCCGATCGTCGCGGGCGCTATCGACTCGCTCATCGCCCAGGTCGTCGACAAACTGGTGCGATCCGAGCAATTCCAGGAACTGTGGAACCTCGCCAACATCGCCGCGCAGAAGAGCATCATGGCGATCCTCGAAGGCAACGACTCCGGACCCGTCACACTCGAGGGCGACGAAGTCGTCCTCGACACGGGCGCTCTCATCGACCAGGTGAAGCAGGGCTTGGTTGACCGTGGATTCGCTGCCGCCGCCAACATCAACGTTCCGCAGGCCGACCGCCAGATCGTCCTGCTCGAGGCCCCACAGCTCGCCCAGATCCGCACGATCTACTCGTTCACCTCGCCTGTGGCGGCCTCGCTGATCTGGGTTGCTGTCCTCCTCCTCGTCGCGGCTGTCTTCCTCGCCCGTCGCAGGCCGCGGATGGCCGCTTGGGCAGGCGGCGGTGCGGCAGTGGGCGGCGCGATCCTGGTCATCGGGCTCGGCATCGGCGAGTCGGTCTTCGTCAACACCCTCGAAGGCACTCCCTTCGCGCAGGCCTCGCAGACCTTCTACGACCAGTTGTTGAAGTTCCTCTACAACGGCTCCTACGTGCTCGTCGTCCTCGGCATCATCGTCATGGCGGTCGCCCTGTACCTGTGCGGAGCACGCTGGGCGGTCGAACTACGAGCCGGCGTCAACAACCTCGCATCCGATGTCGCCGGCACGATCCCCCCAGGACCGATCACGTCATCGGGAGTTGCTGTCGCCAAGTACGCGCGCTGGCTGCGCATCGCTGTCGCTGCACTCTTCGTCCTGATCGTGCTCATCGGCAACGACCTGTCCGTGGCCCGCACCATCTGGGCAGCAGTGATCTGCCTGATCCTGCTGGCCGTCATCCAGGTCTGGGCCGCGGCGGGTCAGCGCGAACAATCCGAGCAGGTCAGCGCCTAGTCACCGGAGCGCTCGGCCCACCAGTCACGGAGTTCGCGCTCGGCCTCCTCCGGGCTCATCGGTCCGCGATCAAGCCGAAGTTCGAGTAGGTGCGAGTACGCCGCTCCGACATCCCTGCCCGGACCGATCCCGAGGATCTCCATGATCTGGTTGCCGTCGAGGTCCGGTCGAATCGCCGCCAGCTCCTCTTGCTCCCCTAGCACGGCAATGCGCTCCTCAAGACTGTCGTACGCGCGCTGCAGTGCCTCCGCACGTTTGCGGTTGCGTGTAGTCGAGTCCGCGCGCGTCAACTTGTGCAGGCGCACGAGTTGCTCCCCGGCATCTCGGACGTAGCGCCGCACGGCTGAATCGGTCCACTCGCCTGTGCCGTAGCCGTGGAATCTCAGGTGCAGCTCGGTGAGCTTCGCGACCTCGTTGACGACGTCGTTCGGGTATCGAAGTGCCGTGAGCCGCTTGCGGACCATGCGGGCCCCGACCACTTCATGGTGGTGAAACGAGACACCGCCGTCGTTCTCGAACCGACGCGTCTTCGGCTTGCCGATGTCATGGAGCAGCGCCGCCAGCCTGAGGACGAGATCGGGTTCCGAGGCGGGCTGATGCGACGTCTCGAGGTCGATCGCCTGCTCCATGACCGTGAGGGAGTGCTCGTAGACATCCTTGTGCCGATGATGCTCGTCGATCTCGAGCTGCAGCCCCGGCAACTCAGGCAGGACATACGCCGCCAGACCCGTCTCAACCAGGACGGCCAGCCCGAGTCGCGGGCGCGCCCCGAGGAGAAGCTTGCTCAACTCGTCCCTGATCCGCTCGGCTGACACGATCTCCAACCGCGAGGCCATCGATCGCATGGCCGCCAGCGACTCGTCGGCGATGGTGAAGCCCAACTGCGAGACGAACCTGGCGGCCCGCAGCATGCGCAGCGGATCGTCGCCGAAGGACTCCTCTGGCGCGATGGGTGTGCGCAGCACGCCCTGGGCGAGATCGTGCATCCCGTCATGCAGGTCGACGAACTCCAGAGAGGGCAGGCGCACCGCCATCGCGTTGACCGTGAAGTCGCGCCGTTCGAGATCTCCGGAGAGCGTGTCGCCGAAGTTCACCTCAGGCTTGCGCGACTGCGGGTCGTAGGACTCGCGGCGGTACGTCGTGATCTCCAGATGCATATCTCCCTTGCGGGCGCCCACGGTGCCAAAGCGCATGCCCACATCCCAGACATGGTCTGCCCATCCGGTCACGAGTTCCTCGATGCGCTCGGGCCGCGCGTCCGTGGTGAGGTCCAGGTCGTTCATGAAGCCCGAGCGGCCGAGCATGATGTCCCGGACCGGACCCCCCACGAGGGCCAGTTCATGACCCGCGTCGGCGAATCTGGTCGCCAGCGGGGCCAGCCCATCGGCCACCCCGAGGAGGGTGGCGGCAGGGGAGCCAGCCCCCGGGGTCGCCGTCGCCATGGGGCGAGCCTAGGCCGCGCGCCCCCTCCGGCGGCCTCCCGCTGCGCAGTTATCCTCGGGACATGGCTGACTCCGGAGCATCGAAGCGCTCCGGTGGAGGCGGCAAGCCCACCGGGCCGAACCCGTCGCGGGCCCGAAAGACCCCCACCAAGCCAGCAGCAAAGCGCTCTCCGCGGATGCCCAAGGTCGAGGAGACCTCGGCCGGCGGACTAGTGGTGGACCGCAGAGGCGACCACCTGCGCGCAGCCCTCATCGCTCGCCACGATCGCCGGGGTCGCCTCGTGTGGTCGCTGCCCAAGGGGCACCTGGAGGAGGGTGAGACCCCTGAGGATGCCGCCGTGCGCGAGGTAGAGGAGGAGACCGGCATCCGCGGACGGGTGCTCGCGCCGCTCGGTGTCATCGACTTCTGGTTCATCGCCGAGAACCGTCGCATTCACAAGACGGTGCACCACTACCTCATGGAGGCGTCCGGCGGAGAGCTCTCCGATGAAGACGCTGAAGTCGTCGAGGTGGCGTGGTTCCCTCTCCGCGATCTGCGCGAACGACTCGCCTACGCCGACGAGCGCAGACTGCTCGACCGCGTCTCCGAACTCCTCGCGGACACCGGGTGACCCTCGGTCGCACCCGAACCCTCGCGCGCACTCTGGCCTGCGGGGTTGCCTGCTGCCTGGCCCTGATCCTCATCCCCTCCCCTGCGGGTGCCGAAGACACCACCGGCCCTGTGCAGACCACCATCACGGGACTCGCGCCCGTCGCCCTCGGCGCCGAGTCCTCCCTCTCCCTCACCGGGGCGGTCGCCAATACAGGACTCGACGCCCTCGGCTCCGTGGCCGTGCGCCTGGCCGTGTCGAGCAGCCCGATTGCCAGCCGCAGGGACCTGCGCATCGCGGCGACATCGGACAGCGCCTACACGACGCAGCCGATCTACACCTCCGCCTCGCCCGTCATCGACGTGCTGTCACCCGGGGCGATCGTCAACTACCGGCTCGTCGTCGATGCCGACGAACTCCCGCTGAACGAGCCCGGCGTCTACGTGATGGCTGTGGACACCATCGGCTATGGGCCGAATGGGTACGCCGTGCTCGACACGGAGCGCATCCTCGTCCCGTACATGCCGGACGAGGTGACACCCGTCAACATCACGTGGCTGTGGCCACTGGCCACCACGCCGAGCCAGGCACCCGACGATGTGCTCCTCGGCGAAGCCATCCCTCGCGACCTCGCTCCACGCGGGCGCCTCAACGACCTCCTCACCGCCGGTGAGTCCTCGCGGTCGATCACCTGGGTCGTCGATCCGCAGTTGCTCGAGGTGGCCGCTGACATGTCCGACGGCTACCTCGTCGACCGTGCCGGCAAGGTCCGCGCGGGCACGCGCGCGCAAGCCGCAGCGGACTGGCTCGTTCGGGCACGCGAACTGCTCGGCCCGGCCCGGCCGAAGGATCCGGAGCAGCGGACCCGACCGATGTGGGCGATGCCCTACGCCGATCCCGACGCGAATGCGCTGGAGAGCGCCAGTCTCACGACCGACCTCGTGCGGGCCACCACATCCGCTCCTCTCCTCATCGAGTCCGAGCTCCGGCGGGCGCCGGGCGGGACGCTTGCCTGGGCGGCCAACTCCCGCCCGACACAGTCGGCCCTCGACGTCCTCGCCTCCGCGGGAGTGCGGGCGGTCGTCGTGCGCGATCGAGCCGCCCCTGTCGTCATCGACCGCGGCTACACCCCTTCCGGCATTGTCGACGTCGAAGCCTCGGGCGGTCGCGTCCGCGCGCTCGTCATCGATCCGGGGCTGCTCAAGGCCCTCGAGATGCCGCAGTCCGGTCAGGCGTCGGTGCTTGCCGCACGCCAGAGATTCATGGCTGAACTCGCGTACGTCGCCCTCGAGCCCGCCGTGGGTGCCCGATATCTCATTGCCGCCGCGCCCAGCCCTCGCTGGGACACGAGCCCCCGCTTGCTGCGAGCCCTCATCGCATCGATCCAGAGCACCGAATGGGCCAAGATCGTCCCCGTGGACGACGTGCTCGCTCTGCCGACCCCGGACACAGGCCGGTCCTATCGACCGAAGCCCGGCGGCGGACGGGCGTTCGACAGCGACTATCTCGCCCGCCTCGAGAGCATCCGCGCCGGGATCGAGTCGCTGCGGACAGTTCTCACCGACCCGCTTCCCGTCACCGGTCCCATCACCTCGGCATTGCTGCGTGCGGAGTCAAGTGCCTGGCGGAGTCGTCCACGTGAGGGCAAGCGCATGCTCAACTCCATCGATGTCTCCCTCGCCGCCACCGCGAGTATGGTGCGCGTCGTTCCTCGCGAGAACGTCGTCCTCAGCGGTGACAGTGGCAGCGTGCCCGTCACCGTGACCAATGACCTCGATCAGCCCGTGCGAGTGGGCCTTGTCCTCACGGCCGGCAACTCGGCTCGCTTGGCGGCCGAGCCTGTCGCCGCGGTCGAGATCGCGCCGGGCAAGCGAGCGAGCCTCGAGGTCCCAGTGCGCATCATCGGCGGCGATCCCCTCGACGTCGCTGTCCAACTGACCGATCCCGCGGGAGGTGCTTTCGGCGA
Organism: Candidatus Nanopelagicales bacterium; assembly: GCA_049431945.1. Taxonomy (GTDB): domain Bacteria; phylum Actinomycetota; class Actinomycetes; order S36-B12; family S36-B12; genus Mxb001. The sequence goes on from JBMTDJ010000038.1 coordinate 7,525, forward strand.
ACCGGTCGCGCTCGAACTGCGCACGACGGCGTACTCCCGGGCGGCACTCTGGGTGGCGATCGCCGCGGCGTCACTCCTCGTCCTCCTGGTCATCTTCGACATCGTGCGACGGTCCCGAGGACGACGTCGCTCAAAGGCCACCGCATGAGCGACAGGGCGCGCGGCGCGGGCGACGGTGACACCCCCGTCGCCGATCCCCGGCTCGTCGTCGCCCCCGAGGGTCCCATCGAAGCGGCAGTCGCGCCGTCGGTCGAGCCGGTGCGGCTGGAGTCGGAGGCCGGCGTAGAGAGCACGGCGCGGGCGGACACGCGGTCCCTCATTGGCTCCAGCGCCGTGATGGCGACCGGCACCGTCATCTCCCGCGTGACCGGCGTTGCTCGCGATGTCGCACTCACAGCCGCGCTCGGGTTCTACCTGGTCTCGGATGCCTACTCACTCGGCAACACGATGCCCAATGTCTTATACATCCTCATCATCGGCGGCGCCCTCAACGCGGTGTTCATCCCGCAGTTGGTGCGCCGCATGAAGGACGACGCAGACGGGGGCCAGGCCTATGCAGACCGGCTCATCACCCTGGCAGGGATCGTCCTGCTCATCTTCTCCGTTGCCGCGGTCCTGCTCGCACCCATCCTCGTCGACCTCTACGCGACGTCCGCCTACGACGACTCCCAGCGTGAACTGGCAACGGCATTCGCGAGGCTGTGCCTGCCGCAGATCTTCTTCTACGGAATCTACGCGCTGCTCAGCCAGGTGCTCAACGCACGTGGCCGGTTCGGTGCGCCGATGTTCGCTCCCATCCTCAACAACATCGTGGCGATCGCCACCTTCATCCTCTTCATCGTCATCGCCGGCACGTCGGCAGCCGCTGATGGCGTTCTCACGCCTGATCAGGTGGCCATCCTCGGCATCGGCACGACGCTGGGCGTCGCCCTGCAGGCGATCATCCTCATCCCTGTGCTGGTGCGAGCCGGCTATCGCTGGCGTCCCAGGTTCGACTGGCGTGGTTCGGGGCTCGGCAAGGCCGGACACCTCGCCGTGTGGACCCTGCTGCTGGTACTCGTCAACCAGGCGGGATACGTCGTCATCACCCGACTCGCCACCCTTGCCAACGTCAATGCCGCCGCGGCTGGGACCACACCAGCTGGACTCACGACGTACCAGAAGGCACACCTGATCTTCATGCTGCCGCACAGCGTGATCACCGTGTCGATCGTGACCGCGCTGCTGCCAGCGCTCAGTCGCGTCGCACATTCGGGTCGATTGCAGCAGGTCGGTGCCGACGTCTCGGGCGCCATGCGGCTCGTCGCCGCGCTGATCATTCCCATCGGCGCCGTGCTCATGGTCGTGAGCCCGGGTATTGCCGTACTGCTCTTCGGATACGGCGCAGCGACACCCGATCAGGCACAACTCGCCGGCCTCATCACCAGTGTCTTCATGCTGGGCCTGCTGCCCTTCACACTCTTCTACGTCCTCTTCCGCGGCTTCTACGCCGTCGAGGACACTCGTACGCCGTTCCTGGCCAGCGTGCTCATGAACGTCGTCGCGCTCGGTGTGGCCATCCCGCTCTTCTACACAGTGACTGGAGGCGCACAGGTCGCCTCGCTTGCCTTCGGCTACGTCTGCGGCTTCTGGGTGACGTTCATCGCATCCTGGATCCTCCTGGCGAGAAGGCTTGGCGGCCTGGAGTCCTGGGCGACCATCCGCTCGCTCCTGCGGATGCTCATTGCCGGCTTCATCGCGTTCTGTGTGATGTTCGGGGTTGATGCGGCCCTCACGACGTACGTCACGGGTAGCGATCCTGCGGACACCCTGGGTGTGGTCATCGATGTCGTCGTCCTGGCCGCAGTAGGCGGTGGTGTCTACCTCGCCGCCGCGTGGGCGATGCGTATCCATGAGGTCGGTGACGTTGTCCAGTTGGTCACTCGCAGGATTCGGCGGCGCTCATCCGGCAAAGGGACGGGCGACGCCCGTACCCTCGAGGGGTGAGCGACAGGCGGATCGGCCGCTACATCCTCGACGTGCTGGTCTCTCAGACCGGCGCGGTCGAACTGTGGCAGGGGTTCGACCCCACACTCGAGCGGCCCGTCTCCGTCAGGCTCGTGCCCGCGGACGATCCACGAGCAGCCGCGGCCGAGGCAGCGGCGCGCGGCGCCGCCACCGTGGACGACCGCCGCATCATCGCCGTACTCGACATCCTCACGGGCGAGCAGATCGTCGACGGGCAGTCCGGTGGAGCACTCGGGGGCGCGTACTACCTCGCGATCGTGAGCGAGTGGGTCGATGGGCGGACACTCACCGACATCTACGAGGAGCGCGAGGGCGAGCCGATCGAGATCGACGAGGTTGTCCCCGTCATGCGCCAGGTCGCCATCGCCTTGCAGCACAGTCACGAATTCGACGTGCACCACCGACGCCTGCGTCCCGGCTCGCTCCTCATCTCAGAGACCGCCGACTTCGACGATCCCTTCACGCTCCTCGGCGATACCAACGTCGTGCGCATCCGTGGACTCGCCGTCGATGCGTCACTGTGGCCCGAGGGCGGCCCGGGGCGCGACGACATCGTCGGTGTCGGATCGCTGCTCTACGCCATGCTCACCGGTCGATGGCCACTCGGCCTCGTCGACGGAATGTCACCTGCCCCTCGGGTCGGCGACCGCCTGCTGCCACCATCACAGGTCGTCGCCGACGTCCCCCCGACGATCGACGACATCTGCATGCGGGCCATCGGTCCGGAGGCCGCCGGCGACCCCCGCATCCAGCCCTACCCCACGGTCTCCGCCGTGGTGAGCGCGCTCGGCGCCTGGGAGCAGCGACCAGGTCGCCGCACTCTCAGCCTGGCAGCGCGCGAGTCGACCGGGTCGCGCGGATCCCACCGCGCGCTGCGCATGGCGGGACGCGCGCTCCTGGCGACCGCTGCCTTCGTGGCAGTTGGCGTCGTCGGGTTCGCGGGTCTGCGACTCGCCCAGAGCTCCGAGTCCCCGTGGGGCATCAGCGCTGCGGGTGCGCCCACGGAGGTGCTCACCGAGGTGGATGAGTTCTCCTCGACCGGCACGGTGGGCGGCATCCCCGGGGAGATCGTCCCCGTCAATGCCACGGACTTCGATCCGCAGGGCGACGGGGAGGAGATGGCCGATCTGGTGCCCAATGCGATCGACCAGCGCTCCGACACGGCGTGGACCACGGACACCTACTACTCGTCAGACCTCGGGGGCAAGCCGGGCACGGGCCTGGTCCTGGATCTCGGGGAGTCCACTCCGGTGAGCGCCGTGCGCCTCGAACTCGTCGGCTCCGGATCATCCGTCGAGGTGCTGGTGGCGTCCAAGCCCTACCGCAAGACACGCAAGTGGACCCGCCTGGCAGGCGCGGAGGGGATCGGCACGGCCATCGACCTGCGCGCCCCTCGCCCCGTCGTGGGACGCTACGTCCTCATCTGGTTCACGCAGCTCCCTCTCGTCGATGGCGTGTACGCCGGTGGCCTGCGTGACGTCATCGTCTTCCGTTGAGACCCCACACTAGGCTCAGGCCGTGAGCGAGCAGACCGACGCCGAACTGCTCGCCGCGCATTGCGCAGGCGATCCGGACGCCTTCACCGAGATCGTCCGACGCCACCGCGATCGGCTCTGGGCCGTCGCCCTGCGCACGACGGGCAACCCCGAGGAGGCGAGCGACGCCCTCCAGGACGCCCTCATCTCTGCCTATCGGCGTGCCGACTCCTTCCGTGGCGACTCCGCCGTGACGACGTGGCTGCACCGCATCGTGGTCAATGCCTCACTTGACCGCCTGCGCCGACGCTCGGTACGGGCGTGGGTGCCGCTGCCCGAGGAGGGCGAGGGCCCGGCCCTGGTGGACACCTCCCGGCTCGCGGACCCACGGGCCGCTGCTGAGAGCAGAGAGACGGTCGCGGAGGTCCGAGCAGCGCTCGACATGCTGCCCCCCGACCAGCGGGCAGCCATCGTCCTGGTGGACCTCGAGGGATGGTCAGTCGAGGAGGCTGCCCGGGCCTTGGACTGTCCCGTGGGGACGGTCAAGAGCCGGTGCTTCCGAGGCCGGGCCAAACTGGCTGAGCGCCTCGCTCATCTGCGGAACCAGGATGGTCCAGGTCCCGTCGTACCCCCGGATAACGACGAGATCACGACGACGCGACCCGATCAGACAGGAGGTGCACCGTGAGCGACGACATCTCCGGCGACCTCCCGCCCATCGATCCCGAGCTCGCAGCCTGGCTGGCCAGCGACACGCCGCCACCCATGCCCCCGGAGGTCTGGGCCGATATCGAGGCTCGGCTGGCGGCCGAGCCGGCCCTGCAGTCAGGTTCCCCTGTCGTCTCCCTCACGGGTGCACGCCAGGCACGGCGCGGCCGACGAGTGCTTCCCGTGCTGGCCGGGGCTGCGGGACTGGCCCTCGTGGGAGCGGTCGTCCTGCCGTCGTTGCGATCCGCCGATCCCGCCCCAGTCGCCGATGGCGCCGTCCCGTCGCAGACCGTCGTTGCCGCTCCCGCACCGGACAACGCGGGCTCAGCCATGGCCTCGGCGTCGACGGAACCGCTGCCTGCCCAGACACCCGAGGGTGCAGCAGCCACTGTCCCGAAGCCTGCGGTCCCGCGAGCCATGGTGGCCACCGGCACCGACTACACCGCCGACGCGCTCCCCGCGCAGGTCGTGACACTGCTCGCCGACGCAGGGATGTCGGACGGGATCGGCGTCGCGAGCGCGATGACGGCTTCTCCTTCCCCCACCGTGATGCCCGGCGTCGGCCTGGCGGCAAGTCCTGAGTCGCTCGCGGACTGCATGCTTCGTCTAGGCCTTCCGCCTGGGTCTGTCCCGCTCGTCCTGGACACGGCGACCATCGAGGGGCGCGAGGGGAGCGTGATCGTCACCGCTGGGCAACTCGACACGGCGGGCACGCCGGTGAGCCTGCACGTCGTGGCGGTCGGCCAGGAGTGCTCAGATGACGACGTCCTCACCGCCCGACACTGGGACCTCCCGCTCCGCTAACGCCTGGGAATACCCCTAGGGGTATATTGGCTGACTCCGCCTAGTCGGCCTCGAGGCCGGCGCGGCAGGATGGCTGTCGTTATCGACCCAGGGGAGTGCACCGTGTCCGACGTCCGCGACGTCATCATCATCGGCTCCGGCCCGACCGGCTACACCGCCGCGATCTACACCGCGCGTGCACAACTCACCCCGCTCGTTTTCGAAGGCGCGGTCACCGCGGGCGGCGCACTCATGAACACCACCGAGGTCGAGAACTTCCCCGGCTTCCGCGACGGCATCATGGGCCCCGCTCTCATGGAGGAGATGCGAGCACAGGCAGTGCGCTTCGGTGCCGAGATGATCACCGACGACGTCGTCGACGTCCAACTCGATGGCGACATCAAGACCGTGCGTGACGGCAGCGGCCGCGAGTACCAGGCCCGCGCGGTGATCCTGGCGATGGGTTCGGGCTATCGCGAACTTGACCTGCCCAACGAGAAGCGCCTTTCCGGTCACGGAGTGTCCTGGTGCGCTACGTGCGACGGATTCTTCTTCCGGGACCAGGACATTGCCGTCGTCGGGGGTGGTGACTCAGCGCTCGAGGAGGCGACATTCCTCACTCGCTTCGCTAAGTCAGTCACCTTGATTCACCGCCGTGACTCGCTGCGCGCGAGCAAGATCATGCAGGAGCGCGCCTTCAACGATCCGAAGATCCAGTTCGCGTGGAACTCCGAGGTCGTCGATGTCCTCGGTGACGCCAAGGTCAGCGGTGTCGTACTCAAGGACACGGTCACCGGCGAGACGCGTGAACTTCCTGTTACGGGGCTTTTCATCGCCATCGGGCACGATCCGCGCTCCGAGCTCGTCAAAGGCAAGATCGCGCTCGATGACAACGGATACGTCCTCGTGGAGGCGCCAAGCACCCGCACCAACGTGTCCGGGGTCTTCGCCGCGGGCGATCTCGTCGACCACACCTACCGCCAGGCCATCACGGCGGCGGGCACCGGCTGCTCGGCCGCTCTCGACGCCGAGCGCTACCTCGCTGCCCACGAATAGCTGGACCCACCCTTAGGCTGGGACCGCCCCGGAAGGAGAACCATGGCTACCAAGACCGTCACCGACGCATCCTTCGATGCCGACGTACTCAAGAGTGACATCCCCGTCATCGTCGACTTCTGGGCCGAATGGTGTGGCCCGTGCCGCATGGTCGCTCCCATCCTCGAGGAGATCTCAGCGGAGTACGACGGCAAGATCGTCATCGCCAAGCTCAACGTTGACGAGAATCCCAAGACTGCCGCGTCCTATGGCATCACGTCGATCCCCACCATGAATGTCTACTCGGATGGCGACGTCGTCAAGACCATCATCGGCGCGAAGCCTAAGGCGGCTCTGCTCTCCGACCTGCAGCCCTTCCTGCAGTAGGGAATTCACGTGGCCGTCCTCCGACGCGGGGACACCGGCGTCGCGGTGGCCGACATCCGTGCGCGCCTGGTGCGACTGCGCCTGCTCGACTCCGACTCCGAGGCATCACTCGATGACGCGGAATACGACGATGCCGTCGAGCAGTCCATTCGTGCGTTCCAGCAGCAGCGTGGGATTGCCGTCGACGGCATCTGCGGGCCACAGACGCTGCGCCACCTCGAGGAGGCGCGCTGGACGCTCGGGGATCGGGTGCTCGCCTACACCCCGGGGCATCTCATCCGCGGCGACGACGTGTTGGATCTCCAGCGCCGACTCACGCGCATGGGCTTCGACTGCGGGCGCCCTGACGGGATCTTCGGACCGCTGACGGACTCGGCCCTTCGAGACTTCCAGCGCAATGTCGGCATGGAGTCCGACGGCACATGCGGATTGACGACGTACTGGGCTCTCGAGCGACTCACTCGCACGGTCGGTGACGGAGATGCCGTGGCGATCCGTGAGCGCGAGGCCATGGACGCTTTGCGCTCCGGCGTCGCCGGCAAGGTCATTGCCCTCGATCCGGGCGGCGCTGACGCCGACCAGCGATTCGCTCTTGCCGAGGCGGCCATCGTGGCCGATGTGTGCGCACGGATCGAGGGTCGCTTGGCCGCTCTGGGCACTCAGGTGATCTACACGCGTACGCCGACTCCCGAACTCGTCAATGAGGCGGAGCGTGCTTCGCACGCCAATGCGGCAAGCGCGGACCTCCTGCTGTCGTTGCACGTCGAACGTGTGGAACTGCCGGGAGCCAATGGCTTCGCGACGTTCTACTTCGGAGCGCCACTCGGGGGCTCGCACTCAGCCGGTGCCCGCATTGCCGCGGAGCAGATCCAGGAGCAGGTCTGCATGCGCACCGATCTCACCGACTGTCGCAGTCACGCGCGCACCTGGGACCTGTTGCGCCTCACGACGATGCCGGCCGTGTGGGTCGAGATGGGCTATCTCTCGCACCCGGGTGATGCCGCTCGCCTGAGCGATCCGCGGTTCCGTGACACCTTGAGTGAAGCCATCGCTAGCGCGGTCACCACGTTCTTTGCCCCGGCTCCCTAGACGCAATGTCACACAGGGTTCGCGAGTCCCTCGACAACCTGAACGCCCGGGTACTGTGCGATCGCCTCACCAGGCAGCACCATCTTGGATCGGCGCATGCCGCTGCCGATGACAATCGCGGGCTGCTCGATCACGCGCGAGTCCGCGAAGATCGGCCAGTCGTAGGGCAGCCCGATCGGCGTAATCCCGCCGTACTCCATGTCCGTCATCGTGACCGCGTCATCCATCGCCGCGAACGAGATCTTGCGGACGTCGAGGAGTCGGCGGGCAGTGCTGTTGACATCGGCTCTCGTCGTCGCGAGCACCAGGCAGGCTGCCATACGCACCTGGCCCTCGCGCTTGCCGGCAAGGACAACGCAGTTGGCCGAAGCATCCAGCGGCACGGTATACGCCTCGCAGAAGGCGGCAGTGTCAGCGAGCTCGGGGTCGATGGGAGCAACACCCACCTGCGGCGACAGGGTCCACGTGGCCAGTGCCGCGGCGGTAGGACGCGCGAGAAGGTCGGGCCTATCCACAGCGGGGGTGACATCGAGGGTCCCCAGGGGCATCATGTGCCGATGACACCACACCGGGGGACGCGGTGAGACACCCAGCGCGCGTAACCGATACCCCTGGGGGTATACTCGTCGGACCCGAGAGAAGGAGTACGACCCATGTGCAGCCCCGCCCCCTGCCATTCCTGCGGCAAGGTCACCTGGTCCGGTTGCGGAGAGCATGTCGATCAGGTGATGGCTCACATCCCCGAGCCGCAGCGCTGCACCTGCCGCTGAACCTCACCGGGCTGACCCGGAGGGGCGATGCCCGCCCGCTCCGCTGACGGCGCCCTGCGCGGTGAGCGCATGGCCACCATCCTCGTCCGCCTGCGCGAGCACGGCGAGGTCCACGCGACCGACCTGGCCGCGGAGTTTGGTGTCTCGCAGGCGACCCTGCGTCGCGATCTCGCCATCCTCGAGGAACAGGGCCTGTGTGTACGCCGCTACGGCGGCGCCGTGCCGACCGAGTCGAGCACCGAACTCCCCGTCGCCTACCGCGATCGCCGATCCAAGAAGGAGAAGGCTGCTGTCGCGGCCGCGGCCGCGAGGCTCCTCCCGGCAGGGCCACAGACCGTCGGCTTCACCGGCGGCACGACGACCAGCGAGATCGCGCGCGTGCTCTCATCCCGCCTCGACCTCGTCGTCGTCACCAATGCGCTCAATATCGCCAGCGAAATGGCTGCCAAGCCGCGGATCCGCGTCGTCGTCTCCGGGGGCGTCGCACGCTCGCAGAGCACCGAACTCGTCGGCCCGTGGGCAGAGTCGGCGCTCGCTCAAGCCAGCATCGGCACGGCGTACATCGGAGTCGATGGAATCGACCTCACCGCCGGGCTCACCACCCACGACCCGGTCGAGGCCCGCACCAACGCCGTGCTTCTCGAACGCGCCGAGCGCGTCATCGTGGTCGCGGACTCGAGCAAGGTGGGTCGCGTGCTGCCCGGACACATATCGACCATCGGCGCGATGCACGTCCTGGTGACCGACGACGGCATCACCACAGAGTTCATGACCGCGCTCGAGGAGCATGGCGTGGAGGTCGTGATCGCCTAGGAGGCGACGGAGCAGCTGACCTGGTTCCTGAGCCGGATTCGCAGAGCCACCGCCATGAGGATGACTGACGCCACCGCGAGGAAAGGCTGCACGGGAGCGAACCAGGTCATCGCCCCGGACGTGCCCAGCGCGATGAGCACGAGCTTGTTGCACACCGGGCAGCCCACGGCGAAGTAGGCGACAAAGGCGCCCGCGATGCCGAACTTGGACGCCTTGGCCTCCTCGACCACCTCCCCGGAGGAGGCGGGATCGGTCTGCCACGGCTCCTTGACGTAGGTGGCCAGGAGGAGGCCGCCGAGAATCCCGGTGAGCACGACGATGGGGTAGGACCACCAGGTGACCTCGACCGCACGTCCGAAGATCGGGTTGGGTATCACGGCCGTGGGCAGGGCGACGAGGATCGCCGTGGTGATAGCGCCAAGGACGGCAACGCGCCAACGGCGAGCGGTCCAGCCCGACAGGGACGGCTTCGCCGGCCCACCGGGCCTCTTCCGCAGGGCCTCGACCATTCCGGCAGCATACCCCCAGGGGTACCTCAGAGTGCAAGCGGAATCCCGAGACCGGTTCCCGCTGGCAGACTCCGCGCATGGATCTCACCCAGCTCACCGCCACCGACCTCATCGAGCTCTACCGCGCCGGCGAGGCCTCCCCTGTCGAGGCGATGCAACAGACGCTTGACCGGGTCGAGCGCGTGGATCCGATCATCAACGCCTTCATCCTCGTCGATGCCGACGCCGGCCTCGCAGCCGCGCGCGCGAGTGAGGACCGCTGGGTCGCTCACCGCCGCGACGGCTCGCCCGTCGGTGCGGTCGAGGGGGTACCGACGACGATCAAGGACATCCTGTGGACCAAGGGTTGGCCGACACTGCGCGGCAGTCGCGCCATCAGACCGGACCAACCGTGGGAGCACGACGCCCCCTCCGTCGCTCGATTGCGTGAAGCCGGCGCAGCGATGTTCGGCAAGACCACCACACCGGAGTTCGGGTGCAAGGCCGAGACCAACTCCCCGCTCACCGGCATCAGCCGCAATCCGTGGGATCCCACGCGCACACCCGGCGGCTCGTCCGGCGGCACGGCGGCGGCCGTCGCCGCCGGCCTGGGGCAGCTCAGCATGGGCACCGACGGCGCGGGGAGTGTGCGGATCCCTGCTGCCTTCTGCGGCAACGTTGGCATGAAGGCGAGCTTCGGCCGAGTCCCGGCGTACCCGCTGTCGCCCTTCGGCAGCGTCGCGCATGTCGGACCCCACACCATGAGCGTGACCGATTGCGCGCTCATGATGAACGTCGTCGCTCAGCCGGACCCACGCGACTGGACGTCCCTGCCCTACGACGACGTCGACTATCTCGCCGATCTCGATGCTGGCATCCACGGCTTGCGTGTCGCCTACTCACCAACTCTCGGCTATGCCGACGTCGATCCCGAGGTCGCCGCGCTCGTCGAGGCGGCCGTGCGCGACATCGAGTCGCTCGGTGCCATCGTCGATCAGATCGATCCTGGATTCGAGGACCCCCTCGACATCTCCACGGGGCTGTGGTTCGTCGCGTCCAAAACGGTCTACGACTCACTCGGTCCGCAGGGCCAGGCGGTGACCGATCCCGACTTCGCGGCTCAGGCGGAGCAGGGTGCGGAGTTCAGTGCCCAGGACGTGCAATTGCTCACCCTCAAGCGCAACAACCTCGGCACCCTCATGCGCGAATTCATGACTCGCTACGACGTGCTCGTCACGCCTGCCGTGGCCATCCCAGCATTCGAAGCGCGGCCCGCAGGCGCCGTACCGATGACGCCCGAGTCGATGCTGTCGTGGAC
>JBMTDJ010000039.1:0-18177 GCA_049431945.1 Candidatus Nanopelagicales bacterium
GGCACGCCTGGTGCCGACGCGTGAGGCGGCAACAAGCACGAAGTCAAGGAGTGGAGGCTAGGGGACTCGAACCCCTGACTTCTGCCTTGCAAAGGCAGCGCTCTACCAGCTGAGCTAAGCCCCCGTGGGACGCTCGATACTACCCGGGTCCTCCGGTGCCTCATGCGCTCGGTGATCGAGATGGTGGAGCGCCTCCTCTGACCGATGGGCGACGCCGCGCTCGAGGGAGTTGACCACGAGGTGACGGCTGTGGCGCCGGAGTATGAGGCCGTCGCGGTCCTTGGCTGCCAGCTCGCGCAGATCCTTGCCGAGGTTGGACCAGCCGACATAGGCGACGAGCGCGAGGACGCCGACTGCCTCGACGGCGACCACCGCCCAGATGTCCAGGACGCCGACGAGCCCAGTGATCGCGAGTCCGCCGATCGGGGCGACGAGGGTGACAGCGGCGGAGTAGACAGCCAGGACGCGAATCTCCTTGCTGTCCGGGGCACCCAACTGCACGGATGCCGAGATCACCGTGACCACGAGGCTGAGGGCGAGGCCGATGGGCGCGATGATGAGCATGAGCACGATGACGTGCCCTATCCCTCCGGGTAGGAGCCCGGACATCCACATCGCCACAAGAGCTATCGCGAGGACCACGAGCGAGGCGAGCATGATCGCCTGATAGCCGTAGTGCTTCTTGCCGCGAGCGAGGAAGATCGCCACACCGGAGTTGCCGAGATAGAAAGCGCCGAGCAGCAGCGAGAAGGTCTGCGAGGTCGGATCGACATCTGTGGCGACCCTAGGCAGCAACTTGAGGATCGGCCACGCCACCAACTCGAGCAGGATGGCCAGGATCACGACACGGCGCAGGGTCGCCACAGTGAACAGCAGGCGGGCGTCGGAGAGGAGTGACTCCGGCTTGGTCCCTGGCGGCGTGGGATCCGGTGCCACGGGCGGCTGGCGCAGCGCCGCGATGAGGGGGAAGAGATAGCTCACGGCGTTGACGAAGAACAGTGACGCCGCACCGAGACCATCGAGCATCTGGCCGCCGATCAGCACACCGACGATCCCCGCGATAGCTCCCCAGGAGGACAGGGATGCATCGAGACTGTCGAGTTGACCCTTGGGGGCGACGCGTACGAGGAGCTTGTTCCATGCCGGGTAGTTGAGAGCGGACACAGCGCCCGATACGAGCGCCGTGACCATGAGGAGTCCCAGGCTCAGGTATCCCATGAGGACGAGCACGCCTACGGCGACATAGATGATGAACTTCGCGATCTCGCTGCCCGCAACGACCCAGCGCAGGTCGAACGTGCGCGCTAGGAATGCGGCGGGCTTCATGAGGAAGGCCGAGGGCAACGACTGAAGCGCAAGCACGATCACCGCGATGGCGAGAGAGCCAGAGATCTTGTACGAGATATAGCTGAACGCAAGGCTGGCGACGCCGCTGCCGAGGGAACTGATCGACGAGCCGGCGACGAGCAGGCGCAGATGAGGAGCCGGCGTCGCCGGCGAGGTGCTCAAGGGGCCGATGCCGAGGGGCGGCGGCCCGCTGGCGTCAGCTCAGGTCGGGGACGGAGGTTGCCTCGGTCCACAGATCGTCCTCCGCCTTGCTGGCCTGGATCTGGCGGTAGACCAGGTAGCCGATGCCCGCGAGCGCGATGAGCAGTACTAGTTTCTTCATGTGGGCCTAGGTGGACTTGAACCACCGACCTCTTCCTTATCAGGGAAGCGCTCTAACCGAGCTGAGCTATAGGCCCCTGCCGCCCGGTGGCGCGACATTGTCGCTCCGCCAGACGAGCCCGCCCAGGGTACACAGGAAGCCACAGTCACGCCCCGACAGGGGCCGCTCGGGCTCCGAGGCAACGACCGACGAGGACGGCTGCGAGGTAGATGAGGGCAGCCACCACGATGAGGAAGCGGTAGCCGGTCAGCAGAGAGAGGTACTCAAGGCAGCCGCCGATCATGGCGCCGAAGAGGTTCGCTGCGAAAGCGGCCGTGGGGTTAGCCGCCTCCTTGAACCGGGACGTGAAGTACAGGTTGGCGCAGAAGATCGGCGCAAAGGCGAGAGCCACCGCTAGAGCGAGCCGGGCTGGCACGGGCAGGGTGAGCAGCCAGGCGTTGGGCACGATCCACACCACGGCGAGCGAGGCGAAGAGTCCGGCGAGGATGAGCGGCTTGGGCAGCGTGACCCTCCGCGTCACTTCGATCGCCAACAGGACCGCGAGCAGCACTCCCGCAAAGACCAGCGCGTTCACCAGCCATGTCGTGCCGAAGAGCAGGGCAAAGGTGGTGATGGAGCGGGTCTCCAGCAGCAGGAACGCCATACCCATGAGGAAGAGGTCGCCGTACCCGCGCATCTGGCGCAGCGGCCCTCCGACGACGCGAATCGCGACAAGGGACACGGCCAGGATCAAGCCGATGAGGATGAGGTAGAGCTGAGGGATCGACGCATCCTTGAGATAGAGGAAGGGACGATCATCAGCCGACGGGGCCGGGATCTCCTCACCCGCATTGGCGATCGCCGCCCTCTCCCAGGTGCTGGCGCACACGGCATTGTCCGGCGACTTGCCGACCGCGATGACCGCGAGGGATTGCACGGCGGTAAAGCGGTCGATGCAAGGAGCATGGCCGAACACCTCATCGACAGTGCCGGCGAGGCGGTTGATCAGCCAGTCCTCGCGGTAGTAGTTGTACATCGCGAAGACGCCGTCGGGGCTGAGGTGGTCGTACGCCTCCTGGATCGACTCTTGCGTGAAGAGGTAGGACTCCAGGCGGAGTTGGCTGGCCCCTGAGACGAGGGTGAGCGAGTCCGGGAGCGCGAAGAGGATGAGGTCGTACTCTCCGTCGGTACGCGATAGGAATGCGCGGCCGTCGTCGACGTACGTCGTCACCCGTGGGTCGGCGTAGGGCTGATTGGGATTCTTCTCAATGCCGATCTGCTGGATCCGGGGGTCGATCTCGACGGCATCGACATGCTGCGCTCCCCGTGACAGTGCAAGGGCCACATCAGTCCCCGTGCCTGCGCCGATGACAAGCACATTTCGCAGGGGGTTGTCGACCGCGCGCTCGTAGGGGCGGCCGTAGAGGGGCTCGAGTTCTAGGCGCGCCTCGGCGTCGAGGACATTCTGATGCGGGATGCCATTGACCTGAATGGCGGTGTACGGCGCAGGCGAAGTGTCCGTGAAGTCCTGCGTCGTCACCTTGTAATACGGCGACCACGAGACGCCCGGTGTCAGTGATTCGATCGCCAGCAGCACGATGATGCCGACTGCAGCGAGCCACGACGCGAGCGGCAAGGCCCTGCCGTAGAGCAGTACGAGGGCAATGAGGAGGACCGACGGCCAGATCCATGACGGAGAGCGGAGGAAGGCAACGAGCGTGAAGGCCAGGGTGCCGCTGAGCGAGCCCACGATGTCCCAGCGATACGCGTCCAGGGCCGTGAATGCGAGGAACGCCCGACCTGTGATCTCGCCCAGCAGGGTCATGGCGAAGGTGACGACGAGGAAGACCATCGGGAGCGTGATCCACGTGGGCAGGCCGGTCGGTTCCACCTCCGTAAAGAAGATGAGCTCGCTCGACGATCCCTCGATTCGTGCGGGGAAGAAGAAGATGAAGGCGACGAGCGCCAGTACGGCCACGGGCGCATAGCGCCCGAGGTCGCGGGGCTTGCGCGCACGCAGGAAGCCGAGGCCAATCCCGAGGAAGGACGCGAGCAGGATCAGGTTGGAGAAGTAGGACAGGTGCACGAGGTTGGCACCGGCCCAGCGGATGAGCGCCAACTGGACGAAGAGCATGAGGGCGCTGGCCACGACCAGGCGCAGGCGCGCGGAGAGAAGTCCGCCCTGAGCCACCGTGGTCGTCACGCGCGGCACACTATCCGCGCCCTGGGGATCATCCGTGCAATTGTGCGGTCACCCGGTTCGGGAACAGCCTGCCGGCCGCACAATTCGGCCCGGAACTAACTGACGCGCACGCCGCAGGGCTCGCCAAGAGCGACAACCTCGCTCCGCAGGATCTCCCTGACGTCTGCTTCCGATCGAAGGGTGGAGTCGGTCATGCACTGGACAGCAAGGCCGTCGATCAGGGCATGGATCCTGCGTGTTTCGGTGTCGACATCACGTGTGGTGTGCATGAGGCCCTGCTGAACCATGCCTCCGAGGAGCTCCCGCAGACCCTCGTCGACGGAGGCATTGAGGCGGTGGAGGACCTCGGCGAATTCCTGATCGGCACCAGCCTGCGCGATGAGAAGCAGCCATACTCCTGAGCGATGACGCTGCTCGGGCGTGACGGGGACGAGCGTGCAGAGCGTCTCGGTGACCTTGTCGACCGTGAGCTCGAGCAGATCCAGCGTCATGATGTGATCGGTGTTGATCTCGACTAATTGGTCGACCGCGAGCCCAAGCAACTGCGGCATGGTGCCCACATAGTGACCGATGCTGGACTTGGGCATCCCGGCTTCGGCTGCCACGTGACGGACCGACACCTCGTTGGCGCCGTCGCGGGCGATGACACGCCAAAGGGCCTCGACGATCACTCGTCGACGTTCGTCATGATCCACGATCTTGGGCATAAACCCAATCTAGCAGTGCCTCAGACAGCGTCCGTGAACGTTGCCTCTATGCCGCCGGTGATGCCCACGGTGAGGTTGTAGAGCACCGCGAAGAGGCCCGCGAGAATCGACACGAGTGCGACCTCGAGAGCAGCCACGACGACCGTGATTCCCATGACGCGATCAAACGCGAGGACGGCTTCGAGGTCGAAGGTCGTGGTCCCCGAGCCGATGACCTCGTCGACGTTGCGCGCGAGTGTGGCGATGACGCCGCTGTAGTCGAGCAGCCACCACAGGGCTGCGACAGCGCTCACGATGACGACCCCGAGGGCGACCGCGAGCATGAAGGCAACCTTCATGACAGACCACGCATCGAGCCGGTAGACGTACAGGCGCGCACGCCGTGGTGCACGCCTGCGGGGAGCCTCGACGACTTCTTCGGGAGCCACACTCTCTGCGGGTCTTGGGGGTTCGGCCATCAGGGGCACGGGCGCCGGAGGAACAGCAGGGATGCCGTGCGCCGGAGTCGCGTCGGTCGGACGGACCGGCGCATCGGCGAGGGACCGGCCGATGGGCGTGGGCTGGCCCGGTGTCACGGTGCTCGACATGGACCCTCCCTTCCACTGAGTGCAGCCAACAGACTAAACCTGCGGGAGCCCATCCGAGGGTTGCTGACCAGTCGTGGCGTCAGTTGAGACCGTTTCGTCACCCGTTGCCGACTCGTCCGCGATATCGGAGTCACCCTCCGCCTCGTCGTCGCTCTCGCCAGCTCGGGCAACCGCGACGAGGCTGCGATCCTCGCCGAGATTCATGAGGCGCACGCCCATGGTGTCGCGACCCGACGATCGGATCTCATCGACCCGCGTGCGGATGACGATGCCGTCGTTGGCCACAGCGAAGATCTGATCGTCGACGGTGCACACGACTGCACCGACAAGGGCGCCGCGCTGCTCAACCAGGCGCATGGCTCGCACACCGAGAATGCCGCGACCCTTGGGTGACCAATCCTCCACGGGTGTGCGCTTGGCGTACCCGCCATCGGTGACGGTGACGACGAAGGTGCCCTCCCGGACCACGTCCATCGATAGGAGGGCGTCGTCACCACGGAAGCGCATGCCGATGACACCGCCGGTTGCCCGACCCATAGGTCGCAAGGTGGCGTCATCAGCGTGGAATCGTGCGGACATGCCCTTGCGCGAGACAAGGAGCAGGTCGTCCTCATTGCTCACCAACTGAGCCGAGATCACCTCGTCGTCCTCGCGGAGGTTGATCGCGATCACACCCCCGGATCGGTTGGAGTCGTATTCCGCCAGTCGCGTCTTCTTGACCATGCCACCGCGCGTGGCGAGAACGAGGTACGGCGCCGCCTCGTAGTCCCGCAGGGTGAGCACCTGCGCGATCTCTTCATCGGGCTGGAAGGCGAGCAGGTTGGCCACGTGCTGGCCCTTCGCGTCGCGGCCGGCTTCGGGCAGTTGATAGGCCTTGGCACGGTAGACACGGCCCTTGGTCGTGAAGAAGAGGATCCAGTGGTGCGTCGTCGTGACGAAGAAGTGCTCGACAACATCGTCCTGGCGCAGCGCCGCACCCTTGACCCCGCGTCCGCCACGTCGCTGCTGGCGATAGAGGTCAGTCTTGGTGCGCTTGGCGTAGCCCCCCGACGTGATGGTGACGACGACATCATCCTCGGCAATGAGATCCTCGTGGCTGACGTCGCCATCCCACGGGATGAACTGCGTGCGTCGATCATCGCCGTAGTCATTCACCACTTCGGCTAGTTCTTCGCTCACAATGGTGCGCTGCCGCGGCTCCGAGGCGAGAATGTCGTTGTAGTCGGCGATGCGAGCCATCAACTCGTCGTACTCGTCGATGATCTTCTGACGCTCCAGCGCCGCGAGGCGGCGCAATTGCATGTCGAGGATGGCGGTGGCCTGGAGCTCATCGATCTCGAGGAGGCCCATGAGACCCGTGCGCGCATCATCGACAGTCGCCGAGGCGCGGATGAGCGCGATGACCTCATCGAGTGCGTCGAGGGCCTTGAGGTAGCCGCGCAGGATATGAGCGCGCTCCTCGGCCTTGCGCAGGCGATAGCGCGTGCGGCGCTGGATGACCTCGATCTGATGCGTGATCCAGGACCGGATGAACTGCTCGATTGACAGCGTGCGGGGCACACCGTCAACCAGGGCGAGCATGTTGGCTCCGAAGGTCTCCTGAAGCTGTGTGTGCTTGTACAGGTTGTTGAGAACGACCTGAGCAACGGCGTCACGCTTGAGTTCGATGACCAGGCGCATGCCGGTGCGGGAAGAGGAGTCGTCGCGCACATCGGCGATGCCGCCGACCTTGCCGTCACTGACGAGCTCGGCGATGCGCAGCAGGAGATTGTCAGGATTCACCTGGTACGGCAGTTGGGTGATGATGAGCAGCTGCCGGCCCTTGGCGTCCTCGTCCACCTCGACGACAGCGCGCATGGTGATCGCACCGCGACCAGTGCGCAGGGCGTCTTCGACTCCCCGGCGCCCGACGATGAGACCGCCGGTCGGGAAGTCGGGACCGCTGATGCGCTCGATAAGCGCCTCGAGGGCCTCCTCACGGCTCACCTCAGGATGCTCGAGCATCCACTGCACGCCAGACGCGACCTCCCGCAGGTTATGCGGAGGAATGTTGGTGGCCATGCCGACCGCGATGCCCGCGCTGCCGTTGACAAGCAGGTTGGGGAAGCGGCTGGGGAGCACGACAGGCTCAAGGGTGCGACCGTCGTAGTTGGGGGCGAAGTCGACGGTCTCCTCGTCGATATCGCGGACCATCTGCATGGCCAGCGGTGCCATACGGCACTCGGTGTAGCGCTGAGCAGCCGGCGGATCATTGCCCTGGGAGCCGAAGTTGCCCTGGCCCTGCACAAGCGGGTAGCGCAGCGACCAGGGCTGGGCGAGGCGGACGAGCGCGTCATAGATCGCCGTATCGCCGTGCGGGTGGTAGTTGCCCATGACGTCGCCGACGACGCGGGCCGACTTGGAGAAGTTGCGATCCGGGCGGTAGCCACCGTCGTACATCGCGTAGAGCACGCGGCGGTGCACGGGCTTGAGGCCATCGCGCACATCGGGAAGCGCTCGCGACACGATGACGCTCATCGAGTAGTCGAGGTAGGACCGCTCCATCTCCTTCTGGAGATCGACCGGCTCGATGCGACCTCCTGCAGGGATCACGTCGATGTCGTCGGGCACGTCAGGCTCCTGTCGGCTGTGTGAGCGGGTGGACTAGATGTCGAGGAATCGCACGTCGCGTGCGTTGCGCTGGATGAAGTTGCGGCGAGACTCGACGTCCTCGCCCATGAGCACGCTGAAGGTCTCGTCGGCTTGCGCAGCGTCGTCGAGCGTGACCTGGAGCAGCACGCGACGCTCCGGATCCATCGTGGTCTCCCAGAGTTCATCGGCGTTCATCTCGCCGAGGCCCTTATAGCGCTGGATGCCCTCCTCCTTGGGGAGCTTCTTGCCCGCAGCCATACCTGCCTCCATAAGGGCGTCGCGCTCGCGATCGGAGTAGGCGTATTCGGCGGGCTCGCGCTGCCACTTGAGCTTGAACAACGGCGGCTGGGCGAGGAAGACATGGCCCTCGGTGATGAGCTGCGGCATGAATCGGAAGATGAGCGTGAGCAGCAGCGTGCGAATGTGCTGGCCATCAACGTCGGCGTCGGCCATGAGCACGAGCTTGTGATAGCGCAGTCGATTGATGTCGAAATCCTCGTGCACCCCTGTGCCGAGAGCCGAGACGAGCGCCTGGACCTCGTTGTTTTGCAGCACCTTGTCGATGCGGGCCTTCTCGACGTTGAGGATCTTGCCACGGATCGGCAGGATCGCCTGCGTGCGCGGATCGCGCCCCTGACGCGCGGAGCCGCCGGCAGAGTCGCCCTCGACGATGAAGACCTCGCACTCCTCGGGCTCGCGGCTCGAGCAGTCGATGAGCTTGCCGGGCATGCCTGCGCCGCCGAGGAGACCCTTGCGGTTGCGAGCGAGGTCGCGTGCCTTGCGGGCCGCGATGCGAGCACTGGCGGCGTTGACCGACTTGCGCGCGATCTCCTTGCCCTCGGCGGGATTCTGCTCGAGCCACGCGCCCAGCTGATCGTTGACGACCTTCTGCACGAAGGTCTTCATCTCCGTGTTGCCGAGCTTTCCCTTGGTCTGACCCTCGAACTGCGGCTCCTTGAGCTTGACGCTCACGATGGCGGTGAGGCCCTCGCGCACGTCCTCGCCGGCGAGGTTGGGGTCCTTGTCCTTGAGGATGCCCCACTCGCGCGCGAACTTGTTGACCAGGGAGGTGAGCGCTGAGCGGAAGCCCTCCTCGTGCGTGCCCCCCTCGGTCGTGTTGATCGTGTTGGCGAAGGTGTGGACCGACTCGGTGAATCCACCGTTCCACTGCATGGCGATCTCGGCCTGCAGCCCCTTCTTGTCATCCTCCGAGGCGAGCTCGATCACCGTGGGATTGCCGACGCCCTTGCTGGAGTTGAGGTGGCGCACGAAGTCGGCGATGCCGCCCTCGTAGTAGTAGGTGACTTCCGCGACGCCCTCGGACTCCTCGCCGCCGAACTCCTCGACCAGGCCTGGCCTGCGGCGCTCGTCGATGAGCGTGATGGTGAGGGCGCGATTGAGGAACGCCATCTCCTGGAAGCGCCGGGCCAGCGTGGCGGTGTCGTACCAGGTGGTCTCGAAGATGTCGGGGTCCGCCCAGAAGGTGATGGTCGTGCCGTGCTCGTCGGTCGCGGCGCCCTTGGCGAGCGGGGCCGTGGGTACGCCGTGGTCATAGGACTGGGTCCAAATGAAGCCGTCGCGCTTGACCTCGACATCCAGACGTGTCGACAGCGCGTTGACGACGGAGACGCCGACCCCATGAAGTCCGCCGGACACTGAGTAGCCACCGCCGCCGAACTTGCCGCCCGCATGCAGCACGGTGAGGACCACCTCGAGTGCGGGCTTCTTCTCGACCGGATGCTCGTCGACCGGGATACCGCGGCCGTTGTCCTGGACCTGCACGCCGCCGTCCTCGCGAAGGATCACGGTGATGTGAGTGGCGAAGCCGGCCATCGCCTCGTCGACGGAGTTGTCGACGACCTCGTAGACCAGGTGGTGCAGTCCGCGCTCGCCCGTCGAGCCGATGTACATACCGGGGCGCTTGCGGACAGCGTCGAGGCCCTCGAGAACGGTGATCGCACTGGCGTCATAGGACACGGGCGGGAGGCCTCCTCGTGGGGCTCGGACCGGTAGGACACCGACCCGAGGATTGGGGGGAACGACTGACTTCCCATCCTAACGCTCAAACCGACATATACATGCCCGAGAGGGCGCCTGTGGACGCGTGTGCCGCTCTGATAGGGGGGGTCACGAGGGGAAGGATGAACCTGGGGAGTTTCCGGCTCTCTGGGCCGCCTGGCGCCCGGCGGACGGCCCTGGATGAATGGTCCGCGGCACGGGTCTGGGGGCTGGGCCCGACCGGTGTCCGGGCCCCTGATGTCGGATCCGGCGTGCGTCTGCCGATCCCGCAACACGCGACGTCGAGACTGGTCGACCTCCCCACGTCTGGATTTGCTGTATCGCGCGCGCCCTCCCCACCCCGCCGATCAGGGTGACTGGGCCAGGGTCACACGCGCCGCTAGCCTCGGGACGTGCGCATCGCGACGTGGAACGTCAACTCGGTCAAGTCCCGCCTGGACCGGCTGGTGGACTGGCTCGAGACGGCTCAGCCCGATGTGCTGGCCCTGCAGGAACTCAAGTGCGCCACAGGTGACTTCCCGGAGATGCCGATCCAAGCCCTCGGCTACGAGGTCGTCGCACACGGCGACGGACGATGGAACGGCGTGGCCCTGCTTTCTCGCGTCGGTCTTGATGACATCGTGCGTGATCTGCCGGGCCAGCCGACGTACGACGGCTCGACTGAGCCCCGCGCTGTCGGTGCGACCTGCGGGGGCGTGCGCGTGTGGAGCGTCTACGTGCCCAACGGTCGCGAGCCCGATCACCCGCACTACTCCTACAAGCTCGAATGGCTGTCCGTGCTCCGAGACACCGTTGTCGCCGAGACTTCCGCAGCACCCGATCGCCCCTACGCGGTCATCGGTGACTACAACGTCGCGCCCGAGGACACCGATGTATGGGATATCTCGCTCTTCGCCAACTCCACGCACGTGACGGCCCCGGAGCGCGCGGCCCTCGCTGACCTGCGAGCCGCCGGTCTCCAGGACGTCATGCCCCGCGCACTCAAGGGCGAGCCCTACACCTTCTGGGACTACCGCGACGGTGCCTTCCACAAGGGAATGGGCATGCGCATCGACCTGATCTACGCCAACCCGGCGTTTGCCGGTCGAGTGCGCGACGCTTACGTCGACCGCGACGCACGCAAGGGCAAGGGGCCCAGCGATCACGCTCCCGTCGTCGTCGACCTCGACGCGTAGTCGGATTCGTCGGCCCCCGTGGGTTCCCTCAACCACGGCAGCGCATCGGGAGCGTGATCGAGGCAGCCGCCGCCGGGGTCGTCCTCATCGGCCGGCACGCCGTCGGTCCGGACGACATCGCAGTCCGGGTGCAGGGCATCGCGCACGATGAGTCCGGCGTACCAGACGGTGGCAACGACATGGACGAACGTAAAGAACGCGTACCACTGCGGCGTCATGCCCTTCGCGTCCTCAATGCCGTAGCCCGCTAGGTACCACCAGATGGCGATGAAGTAACTGACCTCCGCGGCCTGCCAGATGAGGAAGTCACGCCATCGCGGGCGCGCGAGTGCGGCCAGCGGCACGAGCCAGATGACGAACTGCGGCGAGTAGACCTTGTTGGTCACTGCGAACGCCGCGACGACGAGGAAGAGCATGGGGATCAATCGCGGGCGCTTCGGGGCGAAGAGGATCAGCGCAGCGATGCCGAGGCAGAGGACCAGGAAGGTGCCCATCGCGACCGCATTGAGCATCTCCGCGGGTACGGCGGGAATGCCCCAGAGCGTGATTGCGTACCAGACTGATCCCCAGTCCATGCCGCGCGTGCTGCTGAATTCGTAGAAGTGCGCCCAGCCCTCGAAGTTGGCGATCATGAACGGCAGATTGACCATGATCCAGGCGGCCGCCGCGCCGCCGAGGAGGCGTCCGAAGTCGCGCATCCGGCCCGCTCGAAAGCAGAGCAACAACCACGGTCCGAGGAGGATGAGCGGGAAGAATTTCGCGGCGATCGCGAGGCCGAGGACGACACCGGCCCACGTGGGTTGTCGCCTTGCCCAGAGCAGGACTGCGCCCATCGTGAGGCCGACGGGGATGAGGTCCCAGTTGATGAGCCCCGCCAGGATGATGGTCGGTGCGAGCGCGATCATCGCCGCGTCCCACGGCCGTGCGCGAACGATGCGCGCGCTGGCGATGATCGCAAGCAGGAAGAACGGGAAAAGCAGGATCGCATTGACAACGAAGAATGTCAGCGCGGGACCGGCACCGGGCACGACGACGAGGACCAGGCTCGTGATCCACGCGGCAATCTGCATGAAGACGCCGGTGAGGACGGGGTACTCCAGATAGCGCCCGCCCGGCTCAAGCTGGAGGTAGGGGAGGTAGCCCTCAGCGAATCCGCGAGCGCCGTAGAGCGGCGGGATGTCGGAGTAGCACAGATGCTCGTAGGTGTCGGGGCTTGCCCAGGTGTTGGACATGCACGGGAAGTCCAGGAAGGCCCCGAGCATCCACGCGAGGGTGCCCATGAGGATCAGGGCGCGCAGCGGCGTCCACCAGGTCGCGGCCCCGATGCGTGCGAACCGACCAACAGGGCCTCCGATCACGGGCGTGCTCGCCCGCACGACGGGGTCCTCGCGCGTGGGCAGGACGAAGTCCGGCGGTCCCTGGGTCATGTCGCTACTACTTCTTGGGCTTGCTGCCCGGGGGCACAGCAAGGTCCACCAGGCGCGCAGGGATGTCGGCGTCGTCGGCCGTGTAGTAACTCGCGCACACGCGGTGGTAGCCATCAGCGATCGTCAAGGGCAGGCCGTGCTCGATCCCGCCGCGGACGAGCAGGACCGGGGACAGTTTCACGCCCTTGACGATCTTGGCCAGGTCGGCGGCGACATGCTTGTCGCTGATCGGCAACAAGTCGAGGCGCGCGGCGCGCAGCAGATCCTTGGCCTGGTGCATGGAGACGGGCGCCTTCTTCAGTCGCGCCACGAGGTCCGCGACGACCGCGTCATCGGCGATGAGGCCGAGGTAACTCGCCGCGGCCGGATAGTCGTGCTTGTCGGGCTCGCTCTTCCAGACCGGATTCAGTGTGGACTTCGCCATACGACGCACTCCTTCAGTTGCGGAGGCTCCAGCGTACGTCGTGGGACTACTGCGGATCGCCGGAGATCGTGGGCTCGGGCGTCGGCTCGGGCGTCGGAGTCGGCGAATCCGTGGGCTCGGGGGTCGGAGTCGGCTCCGGAGTCGGGGAGTCGGTCGGTGACGGCTCCGGGGAGGGGGACTCGGTGGGGCTCTCGGTGGGCGACGGGGACTCGCTCGTGGGCGACGGGCTCGGCGTCACGATGGGCAACACGAAGTCGGCGACAGGCAGGTTGGCGAGAGCGGCCTGCATGAACGCCGTCCAGATCGCGACGGTGTACCCGCCGCCGCCGTACGCAGGAGCGCCACCACCGAGCCCATCCAGCGGAATCGGGATCCCCTGCGCGTCCTCCTTGGCCATGAGCACCGCTGTCGACAACTGCGGGGTGTAGCCGACGAACCACATCGACTTGTTCTCGTTGCTGGTGCCGGTCTTGCCCGCCGCGGGACGGCCGAGTGCCTGGGCCCCCGTGGCTGTCCCACCCGCGATCACGGACTGCAGTGCCGACGTGACCGTGTCGGTCACCTCGCTCGCAACCACCTGCTCCCGCGCTGGGTCCGACGAGTACTGAAGGCCGCCGTTGGTGCCGTACACCTCCTTGACCGTGGTGACGGTCGCTCGCTGTCCTCGGGCGGCGAGCGTGGCGTAGGAGTTGGCCATCGCCATGCCGGACGGCGAGGCCGTGCCGAGCACGAACGTGAGATCGAGCGTGTCGGGGGACTGCCCGGGAGTGTCGACGGGGAGGCCGAGGCGGTACGCCGCGTCGGCCACATTGTCGACGCCCACCTGGTCTTCCACGGCGACGTACGCCGTGTTGATCGACGCTGCCGTTGCCGTGCGCAGGTCCACCTCGCCGAAGGAGGTATCTGCGTAGTTACGCACGGAATACCCCTGGACCTCCGCGGGCGAATCCCCGTCCCAGAGTGAATCGAGGGAGATGCCCTGCTCGACCGCCGCCGTGAGTGCGAAGGGCTTGAAAGTGGAGCCGCCCTGCGCGAAGGCACGCGTGGCGTTGTTGATCGGGTCACTCACGTAGTCGCGTCCGCCGTACATCGCCACGACCTCGCCCGTGCCAGGACGCACCGCAACGAGTCCAATGCGCAAGCCCTCGGTGCCTTCCGTAGGCCCCACTGCTTCCACGGCCGCAACCGCCGCCGCCTGCGCGGAGGCATCGAAGGTGGTGACGATGCGCAGGCCACCGCCCTCGATCTCCTGATCGGTGTACCCGAGCGCCCTTAGGTCAGACTTCACAGCTTCGAGGAGGTAGCCGACCTGACCGCCGAGACGGTTGGTGTTGGTCGGCTTGATGATCTGCGGGAAGGAGGCCCTGTCCACCTGCTGAGGCGTGATCCAGCCCGCCAGCGCCATCGAGTCGATGACGTAGCGCCACCGAGCCTTCAGTTCCTTGCGGTTGTCGGCGTAGTAGCTCGGCGCCTTGATGAGCGATGCCAGCACCGCACCCTGCTCGTAGTTGAGCTCGGACACGGGAACACCGAAGTACGCGCGCGACGCGGCCTCGACACCGTAGGCACCACGACCGAAGTAGATCGTGTTGAGGTAGTCCTCGAGGATGTCGTCCTTGCTCACGGTGGCCTCGAGCTTGACGCTGAGGATCAGCTCGCGGGCTTTGCGAGTGAAGGACCGCTCCGATGACAGATAGGCGTTCTTGGCGTACTGCTGGGTGATGGTCGAACCGCCCTGTAGTGAGCCACCGCTCACGTTGTTCGTGACAGCCCGGCCGATACCTACCGGCGAGAATCCACCATGCTCGTAGAAGTCGCGGTCCTCCGCGGCGAGCACCGCCCGCTGCACATCGAGGGGAACGTCGGCGAGCGCCACGCTGCGTCTCGTGGAGTCACCAAGGCGCCCGATCTCGGTCGTGCCGTCGGCGTAGTAGACGACCGTCGCCTCGGTGCGCGCCACCTCGTTGGGGTCCGGGACCGGGGTGAGTACCACGGCGGCAGCAAAGGCTCCGGCCCCGAGGAGTCCGAGGAAGAGCAGGGTGAGGAAGACGCGTCGACCCCATCGACGCTTGGGGCGAGCAGCATCGGGCCTGGTCTTCGCGTGCCGACTTCCTGCCATGGCTCACCTCCTCCCGAGCGGCCTTCCATCATGCGGCCGTACGCGCCCACAACGCGGATACGGCACGCCGCTTCAGCGACGCGGTCCAGGAACAGACGGTTCCGCCGATAACGTCTGGGCAAGCGGCGACACAGTGGAGGTCCCCATGGCGAAGGACACCGTCGAGCCCGGCACCCAGGCCCGGCCCTGGCTCGCGCTCGTCGCGCTGCTGCTCGGCGTTTCCCTCATCGTCCTCGAGGGCAGCATCGTCAACGTCCTCATCCCCACGATCGTCCAGGACCTCAACATCGACCGGACCTCGGTCCTGTGGGTCACCTCGATCTACTCCCTGGTCTTCGCCGCGCTGCTCATCACCTTCGGCGTGCTGTCCGACCGCATCGGGCGCAAGCGGATGTTCATGATCGGCACGGCCATCTTCATTGCCTTCAACTTCGTTGCCGGAGCGGCCACGAGCGGAGACATGCTCATCCTCGCCCGAGCCGGCGAGGCGGTCGGCGGAGCCATGATGCTGCCGACGTCCATGGCGATCATCAACGTCAACTTCCGCGGCCCGATGCGCGCCGCCGCCTTCGGCCTGTGGGGCGCCGTCTTCGGTGGCATGGCCGCCTTCGGCCCACTGCTCGGCGGCTGGCTCGCCGACGTCGCATCCTGGCGGTGGGCGTTCTACATCAACGTCCCGCTCGGCCTGATCAGCCTGGTCATGGTGTGGTTCATCATCGTCGAGTCCAAGGGCGAGGACCGACGTCGCCTGGATGCCAGCGGTGTCGTGATGTCCTCCATCGGCCTGGGTCTGGTCGTCTTCGGACTCATCGAGGGGCAGGCCCTGGGCTGGTGGACGCTCATCACGGCATGGGATCTCGGGCCGATCTCGCTGGAGCCGGGCACCGTGTCGCCCGTCCCGGTGGCTATCGCCCTGGGTGCGATCCTGCTCGTGCTCTTCGTCATCTCGCAGTCACGTCGTGCCCATGCTGGCAAGAGCGTCCTCATGGACCTGTCGCTATTCCGTATACGCCGCTACGGCTACGGCAACATCGTCGCCACGCTCGTCTCGCTCGGTGAATTCGGGGTCCTCTTCGCCCTGCCGCTCTGGCTCCAGTCGGTCCAGTCCTTCAGCCCCCTGCAGACCGGGTCCTTGCTCGCCATCCTTGGCGTCGGTGCTGTGCTCGCCGGTGGCGCGGCGCGACATGCATCGGCCGCGCTCGGATCGACGCGTGTGGTGAGACTCGGCATGGTCCTGGAGATCATCGGCATCGTCGGGGTGATCCTCATGATCAGCGTCGATCGCTCCGCGTGGTGGATGGCAATCCCGCTCTTCGTCTACGGCGTCGGCCTCGGCTTCGACAGTGCCCAGTTGACCAACGTCATCCTCACTGACGTGCCGTCGCAACGGTCCGGCGGAGCGTCGTCCGTCACGTCCACACTGCGCCAGGTCGGCTCCACGCTGGGCTCCGCCGTGCTCGGCACAGTGCTCTTCGTATCCCTCGGTCTCGCGCTCACCAACGACCTGGCCGTCAATCAGCCGCAGCTCTCCGAGGATCAGCGCACACAAATCGTGGACGAGGTCGTCAACTCCTCCGGCGAGGCGATCGTGCCGCTCGAGCAACAGCCGGGCATGGCCGACGTCGCCACTGAGGCGAAGCAGTCCTACACGCGTGCGGTCCAGATCATGGCCGGTTGCGCAGCGGGCGCCATGGTCATCGGCCTCATCGCTTCCTTCGGGCTGCCTGCCGATCGGCGACGCGAGGAGGACGAGAACTCGCCCGACCCGGTGAGGGCCTAGTCGTGCAGATCGCGCGGCCTGGCCGGGGCCTTCCGCGGTCGACCGTCACCCAGTGTGTAGCTGGTGACGAGGTGGTTCCAGTGGCACGTCGTGCACACTTCGACGACATAGACGCGGAACTCGCCGTACTCCGTGGACATGCCGGCCAGGCGAGCCGGATCGAGAGCTGAGCCGGCAATGTGCCCGAGCTGCTCGCCGTAGACGTAGGTGACATGCGTGAGCGTCTCGCGGCCATCGGTCACCCGACATACCGGGCACGGCTCATCCGTGGGCGTGCCGTGGAAGCGCGCTGCGCGCAGCAAGTAGGGATCGGCATCGCAGATGTCGAAGCCGTTGAAGGCTTGTCCGCCGTAGAGCCCCCGCAGGACCGACCGACGCTGGAGTGCGTAGTTGACCAGTCGGCGCGGAGCTGCGGGGTCGACCACCTCCTCCGGCTCTGAGCGCTCGGGACGGGGGCGGCCGCGCTCGCCGAGCACACGCGCACCGCGCGGCTGCGACGATCGGGGTTCGGCCATATCCGCACCCTAGGCGAGAGTTGCCAATGATGCGCGGGATGCCTGTGGACGGCGCCTAGACGACGTAGGGGCAGTGTCGGCAGCCGCTGTCGCAGCACGACCCCCGGTCCGCGTGCGTCTTGGCTGTCATGACGAAGAAGCCCGAGACGGGATCGATGTAGCCGCCCTGGCCCGCGTCCATCGCCGCAGCATGGGCGGCAAGGATCTCGTCATACGCCGGATGGGTCGCCGGCAGGCGCGAGGGGTGCGGCTGCGTGAGCGGGCGATCGGCGATCGGCGTGGACACCCCATGACTGTAGGTCGGGTCGTGCGGCGGGGCGACTCCGCAGGCATTCCGCCCGTTATCGACGCTCAGAGTGCTGTTAACGTCGATAACGGGCGGAAATCATGCGTGTCCTGGGAGAATCACCCGGTCCGGATCGACACGCGCCCCGTCACCTGAGGGAGTCACCATGGTCTTCGCCCCGCTCGTCGAGATGAACGACGGCCGCTCCATCCCCGTCATTGGATTCGGCGTGTGGCAGGTGCCCGATGACGTCGTGGTGGACGCCACACTCAAGGCGCTCGAGGTCGGCTATCGCCACATCGATACGGCGTACCTCTACCACAACGAGCGCGGGGTGGGGGAGGCCTTGCGCCGGAGCGGCCTCGACCGCGACGACGTCTTCGTGACGACGAAGGTGTGGAACACCGACCACGGCTACGACGAGACCCTGCGTGCCTTCGACAAGAGCACCGGGCTCCTCGGCATCGATGAGGTGGACCTCTACCTCATCCACTGGCCGACGCCCGCGCGCGACATCTATCTCGACTCCTGGCGTGCACTCATCCGGCTGCGCGAGGAGGGTCGCGCGCGCTCCATCGGCGTCTCCAACTTCCACGAGGCTCACCTGCGCAAGATCATCGACGAGACCGGCGTGATCCCCGCCATGAATCAGATCG
>JBMTDJ010000040.1:0-17984 GCA_049431945.1 Candidatus Nanopelagicales bacterium
CCGCCTACATGCCCGAGGAGGCCGGCGGTCAGGGCCTGTCCGTGCTCGGCACGTCACTGCTCGTCGAGGACGCGGCGCGCTCCGGCATGCGCTTGGCCATGGCGGCGATCGCTCCGCCGAACCCCGCGGGACCATCGCCACTGCTACTCAAGCTGCCGCCGCATCTGTGGGAGACCTACGTCCTGCCCGTCTCCGCTGCGGAGAAGACCATGTGCTTCGCGCTCACGGAGCCGGAAGCGGGAAGCGACGCGCAGTCGATCCGCACGACAGCGGTCCGTGACGGGGACGAGTGGGTCATCAACGGCTACAAGCACTACATCACCAATGGCGAGCATGCCGACTTTGCCATCGTCTTCGCAGTCACGGACGCGGAGAAGCGCGCCGCGGGTGGGATCACAGCGTTTGTCGTTCCGAGTGACCAGTTCCGCCGTGGCAAGGTGCAGTGGAACATGTCCGACTCCCATCCGGCAGAGCTCTTCTTCGACGACGCCCGGGTGCCCGCCGATCACGTCATCGGCGAGGTCGGCATGGGCTTCTTCGAGGCGATGGCCTTCCTCAACTCAGGCCGTGCCTATATCGGAGCCCAGTCCCTCGGCCTTGCCGAATGGGCGCTCGACGCTGCCGTCGAGCACGCAAAGGTCCGCACCGCCTTCGGCAAGCCGCTGGGCAAGAACCAAGGAGTGTCCTTCCCCCTGGCCCGCAGCAAGGCCGATATCGAGGCGATGCGCTGGCTCGTCTACAAACTGGCCTGGCGCGTGGATACGGAGGGCGATCCCCTGGCGATCATGGGCGATGCCTCGATTGCGAAGTACTACACGACGGAACGGGCCTACGAGGTCGCGGACCGCTGCCTCCAGGTCTTCGGCGGCATGGGCCTCATGCGCGAGGGACCGGTCGAGCGGGTGCTCCGTCACCTGCGCATGCTGCGCGTGGTCGAGGGAGCGAGCGAGGTACAACTTCTCGTCATCGCGCGCACCCTCGGGCTCTAGCTCATACGGGTGTCTCGAGCTCACTCCGGAACGTCGAGGTCCTCACCGCTGGCCACATCACCGACCTCGACGAGCACGACATCCTCGACATGTTCGCGGAGGTAGTCGCGCGCACCACGGTCGCCGGAAGCGGCATCCATAACACCGGAGACATGCTCACGCCCAAAGAGCACGGGATGACCGCGCTCACCGGCGTAGCTCGCCTGGGCCAGGCGCGCCGAACTATGGGCGAGTCGCGCCACGGCCTCATCGGTGAGCCCCGGGAGGTCGACGAGGGTCACAACGACCCGGTCTGCGTCCACGGCACCAAGCCCGGCGCGCAGTGAGGAACCCATGCCCTCGGCCCAGTCCTTGTTCACGATCACCTCAGCCCCGGGCACGTCGCCGACCCACGCGCCGAGCACGACATACACGGGATCGCAGCCACCCTCGCGCATCACCCGCACTGCGCGGTCGATGAGTCGCTCGCCGTCGACGATGGCGGGCGCCTTGGGGCCGCCGAATCGGCGGCCTTCGCCGGCCGCGAGGACGAGTCCGGCAGGCGCGGGCAGATAGGCCACGCCGGCCACTAGCGCGGTGCGCCGGGATGAATCGGGCCGCTGGTCTCGGCCAGCCGCGTGCCACTGCCGCCCCAGCGGTCCTGGATGATCTCGGCCGCGATGGAGATGGCGGTCTCCTCAGGAGTGCGCGCACCAAGGTCGAGCCCGATCGGCGAGTGCAGCCGGGCGAGTTCCTCGTCGGTCATGCCCGCCTCCTTGAGACGGCGGAGGCGATCCTCGTGGGTACGACGCGACCCCATGGCCCCGACATAGCCCGCCTCGGTGCGCAGAGCCACCTCGAGCGCGGGTACGTCGAACTTCGGATCGTGCGTGAGCACGCAGATCGCCGTACGCCGATCGACCGGCTGGCCGGCGAGCCAGCGATGGGGCCAGTCCACGACGACCTCATCGGCATCGGGGAAGCGCCGGGGCGTTGCGAAGATCTCGCGCGCATCGCACACGGTCACGCGGAAGCCGAGCACCTTACCGACGCGGCACAGCGCAGCCGAGAAGTCGATCGCTCCGAAGATATACATGCGCGGCGGCGGCGCCATGCTCGAGACGAAGATCTCCAGCCCGTCGCCGAGTCGCTCACCCTCCGGGCCGTAGCGCAGGAACCCCGTCGTGCCCGAGGCGAGCAGACCCCGCGCGTCCGCGCTCACCGTCTCGTCGAGGCGCTGCGTGCCCAACGATCCCTCGATCGAGTCGGGGCGCACCACCAGGTGTCGACCGAGCGGGCCGCCCTCGGGGCAAGCAACAACCAAGGCGACCGCGACCGGCTCCTCCGCCTCGACGCTTCGCACAATGCCCGGCAACTCCGGCCAGGTCTCCTCGTCGACCCGCTCGACGAAGACGTCGAGGATTCCGCCGCACGTGAGACCGACGGAGAAGGCGTCGTCATCGCTGACGCCGTAGGTCTCGAAACGTGGCTCGCCATCGTCGAGCACCTCCTGGCCCAGGTCGTAGAGCGCACCCTCGACGCACCCGCCGCTCACCGAGCCGATGGCTTCACCACCCGACGTGACGATCATCGAGGCACCCGCGGGACGCGGAGCGGAGCGCCAGGTGCGCACGACCGTCGCCATTGCGCAGGGCTCATGCCTGTCATAGGCACCCATGAGCTCACCGAGAATCTCGCGCATGGCTACTCCTAAGGGCTTCCGCTTGCTTCGGGCAGTTCCTATGGCGGGATCACCGCCTAGCCCCCAATAATGGCCGAATGCCCGCAACCGGCGAGTCGACCTCCCTACGCACCGCCCTGGTGACGGCCGACCCCATATCCACCGCATCCCTGGCGGCCCAGGTCGATTCCCCCCTGGCCGGGGCGGTCGTCACCTTCTCGGGGGACGTCCGGGATCACGACCATGGACGCCAGGTCACGCGCCTGGTGTACGAGGCGCACCCCTCGGCCCACGAGGTCCTCTCGGACATCGCCAACGAGGTCGCAGAGCGCTACGAGATCATCGCCGTCGCCGTTGCCCACCGCACCGGGCCGCTCGCGATCGGCGACTGCGCGCTCGCCGCGGTGGTGAGCGCGGCTCACCGCGGTGAGGCATTCGCTGCCTGCACCGCGCTCGTCGAGGAGACAAAGGCGCGCATCCCCGTCTGGAAGCACCAGTTCTTCGCCGATGGAACCGATGAGTGGGTGAACTGCGCATGAGTCACGCTGACGACCTCCACGAGACCCGCCTGGTCGACACCTACGGCCGCGGGCACCGCGATATGCGCGTGTCTTTGACCGACCGCTGCTCACTGCGGTGCACGTACTGCATGCCCGCGGACTTCGCCGACTGGATTCCCAGTGCCGAGCTGCTCACCACCGACGAACTCATGGAGATCCTGGCCATCTCGGTCGATGAGGGCGTCGATGAAGTACGGCTCACCGGTGGTGAGCCGCTGCTGCGACCCGACGTCGTCGATGTCGTACGCCGAATCAATGGCCTCGACCGCGCTCCGCGGATCTCCGTGACGACCAACGCCCTGCGCCTCTCGGGGCTCGCAGGGCCGCTGCGGGATGCTGGCCTCGAGCGCGTCAATGTCAGCCTCGACACCTTGGACCGCGAGCGCTTCAAGCGACTCACTCACCGTGATCGCCTGGACGACGTCCTCGCGGGCCTCGCGGCCGCGCGTGCAGCCGGACTCGCTCCGGTCAAGGTCAACGCCGTGCTCATGCGCGGAGTCAACGACGATGAAGCAGTCCCCATGCTGCGTCGCGCACTCGACGAGGGCTGGCAACTCCGCTTCATCGAGCAGATGCCACTCGACGCGGGCGGGCTGTGGAACCGCGCCAACATGATCACGGCCGAGGACATCCTGGCGAGCCTTCGCACGGAATTCGACATCACTCCGCTCCCGCAGCGCGGCACCGCACCCGCGGAGGAGTTCTACGTGAACGGCGGCCCAGCGACAGTGGGCGTCATCGCCAGTGTCACTCGCCCCTTCTGCGGCACCTGCGATCGTCTGCGGCTGACCGCCGACGGCCAATTGCGCAATTGCCTTTTCGCTCGCGACGAGACGGACCTGCGCGCGGTCATGCGCGACGAGGCGCTTAGTCCCTCCGACCGCGAAGCGGAGATTCGCCGACGCCTGCACGCGAGCGTGCAGGCGAAACTGCCCGGGCACGGCATCAACGACCCGAGCTTCATCCAGCCCCCGCGACCGATGAGCGCGATCGGCGGCTGATCAGCCACCGGCGAACGGCGGGAGCACGTCCACCCGCGATCCGGATGGCACGCGGACCTCGAGGTCGTGGGTGGCGACACCATCGACGAGCACTGAGCAGCGCTCGATCACCGAGGCAAGGCCCGGCGCCTGGGCTACGGCATCGGAGAGCACCTCCCCGAGGGAATCCCCCGAGGCGCGGACCACATCTGCGCCAGCGGCTGAGCGCGCGGCTGCGAAGAGATGAACCTCGATGGGTCGCGACTGCTCCTCCATGCGACTAGTGTCGTGCCTCGAGCCGCAGTGGGCCACGCGGGCCCGCTGACCTTCGATCTCGGGAGCCATGAATGGACCTGCAGAACTCCTTCGTCGTCCCTGCCGATATCGACACCGCGTGGCGGACCCTCCTCGACGTCGAGGCGATCGCACCCTGCATGCCCGGCGCCACTCTCGAGACCGTCGATGGCGATTCCTTCACCGGATCGGTCAAGGTCAAGCTCGGCCCCGTGAACATGACCTACGGCGGCAAAGCCCGCTTCGTCGAGAAGGATGAGGCGGCACACCGTGCCGTCATCGAGGGCACCGGCAAGGAGACGCGCGGCTCCGGCACCGCGTCCGCCCTCGTCACGGCCCAGCTCATCGCTGAGGCACCGGACAGGACTCGCGTCGAGGTCAACACCGATCTCACCGTCACGGGCAAGCCCGCCCAATTCGGCCGCGGCGTCATGCAGGATGTCGCCGGCCGCATCATCGACCAGTTCTCCGCCAACCTCGCGGCGGTCATCGCCGCGAGCGGCGCTCAGGCGGCGGCAGCATCCGCTGCCGCAGAGGCCGGCGAGCCAGCGCCGCCTGCGCCCGCACCTGCGCCACTGCCCCAGGCGGCGGACAGCATCGATCTCCTCGGCACCGCGGGAGCGCCGGTGCTCAAGCGGGCGATTCCGGCAGCACTCGCTCTCATCGCGGTCATCGGGATCATCTGGCTTATCGCACGTCGGCGCGACGAGTGAGGCGTCGCCGGGTGGACCGGCGGGGCCAGCCCCAGATGCCGTTTCGGGACGGAGGACCCACACTATGGGCATGAACGCCAGGGAATTGCGCGAGCGGGCCGACCGGCTTCAGGCCGAGCGCGTCCCCTTCGTCCACGCCCGGGTTGTCCTTGCGGAGCGCCCCACGTCCGCCAAGCCCGGCGACGAAGCCATCGTCCTCGCCGACGGGACCATCGAGGGCTTCGTGGGCGGCCAATGCGCCCTCGCGACCCTGCGCGCCCAGGGCCTGGCCGTCCTCGACCGTCGCGAGAGCACCCTCCTGCGCATCGCGCCTACTCCCGAGCCCGACCAGCCCGGCCGCATCGTCGTCCACAATCCCTGCCAGTCCGGCGGCACGTTGGAGATCTTCATGGAGCCTGTCCTCCCCGCGCCGCTCGTGCGCATCCTCGGCACCACTCCCATCGGCATCGCCCTGGCGCGCGTCGGTGGCTCACTCGGCTACGACATGGAGTCATGGGACTCCTCCTGCTGCGGCGGGGCACCCGACCTCGCCACCACCGACGCGGTCGTCGTCGCCTCGCACGGCAACGGGGAGGAAGCCGTACTCGAAGCCGCCGTGCGCGCGGGCGTCCCGTACATCGGCCTCGTAGCCAGCCGTAAGCGCGGCAACGCCGTGCTCGCCGCCCTCGACCTCACCGACGAGGAGAAGGCGGGCATCCGCACACCGGCCGGCATGGACATCGGTGCTCGCACCGCCGAGGAGGTGGCTCTGTCGATCCTGGCCGAGATCATCGCCCAGCGAACCGCGGAGCCGCGCGCGATGACATCGACGCCGATCGACACCGCCGTCGATCCGGTCTGCCGCATGGACGTCGCGATGATCCCCACGTCGCTGCACGCCGACATCGACGGCCAGACATGGTGGTTCTGCTGCCAGGGCTGCCTTGATCGCTTCACCGCCGACCCGGTGGCTTTCGCCAAGGCGTGAGCATGGGAGACATCGCAGGCGCTCTCCCTGACGTCGACTCCCTGGCCCGACGACTCTCCGACACCGGCTACCTTGCCGACTCCGGGCTGGCCACCGCGCTGTTCTGCGCCATACGGCTGCCGCAGCCACTGCTGCTCGAGGGCGAAGCCGGCGTCGGCAAGACGCAGGCGGCCAAGGCGCTCGCCGAGATCCTCGACACCCCGCTCATTCGTCTGCAGTGCTTCGAGGGCATCGACGCCGCCGAGGCGCTCTACGAGTGGAACTACGCCCGCCAGCTGCTCGGTATCCGCCTCGCCGAGGCACGCGGCGAAGGCTTGGAGGAATCCACTCTCTTCGCACGCGACTACCTCGTCGAGCGCCCACTCTTGCAGGCGGTTGAGCACCCCGGCCCGCGGCCCGCAGTGCTCCTGATCGACGAAGTCGACCGCGCGGACGAGGAGTTTGAGGCCTTCTTGTTCGAGCTCCTCGCGGAGTCCGCCGTGACCATCCCCGAACTCGGCACATTGCACGCGCATCACAAGCCGATCGTCATCCTCACCTCGAACCGCACGCGGGATCTCCACGATGCGCTCAAGCGACGCTGTCTCTACCACTGGATCGACTACCCCTCCGTCGAGCACGCCACGGCCATCGTGCGCAGCCGCGTGCCGGAGGCCGACGAGCGACTGGTCGGGGATATCGCCGCAGCTGTATCCCGACTGCGCACGCTCGACGTCCAGAAGCCGCCGGGCATCGCCGAGGCGATCGACTGGGTGCACGCCGCTGTCCTCCTCGGCGTCCAGGAACTCGACGAAGACGCCGTGCGCCGCACCCTGGGCTCGGTACTGAAGTACCGCGAGGATCACGACGTCGCCATCGAGGCGGGACTGGCCTGGGTGAGCGGTGCCTAGCACGATCCAGCCCGGTACGGGCGGCTCGGCCGTCCGGCCGGGACAGGCCGACCTCGCCGACCTCGTGGCCACGTTCGGTCACCGACTGCACGCTGCGGGGGTGCCGGTGACTCCCGAGCGAATGTCCCGATTCGCCGAGGCGATCCTGCTCGCGGAGCCGCGCACCATCCCCGAGGCGTATTGGCTCGGTCGGATCACGCTGCTCACCGGCCATGGGCAGATCGCGGTCTTCGACCGCATCTTCGATGAGTACTTCCGTGGCTACCTCGACCTGCTCGATCACACACAGTCAGACGCAGGGAACATGAGCAGCCCACTCACCGCCGGCGACCGTGCTCCCGGCAGCCGCCCCGGTGAAAGCCCGTCGTCGGCGCCTTCGATCATGAGCGCCACCCCGGGCCTCGACGCCCGTAGCGAATCCGACGCGGACGAAGTCTCGATGCTCGCTGCAGCAAGCCAGAGCGAGCGACTCGCAGAGCGCGACTTCTCGGAGTGCACGCCCGAGGAACTCGCCCTGCTACGCCGACTCGTCGAGCAATTGCCGCTCGTGCCGCCGACTCGGCGTGGTCGGCGCCTGCGTCGCCACGCCCGAGGCGATCGACTCGATATCCGAGCCACGCTGCGTCGCGCCTACCGAACAGGTGGGGACCCGGTGCGCCAGTCACACCGCAAGCATGCGCAGCGACCGCGCAGAGTCGTGCTGATCGCCGATGTCTCCGGATCTATGGAGCCCTACGCGCGCATCTACCTCCACCTCATGCGCGGCGCCGTGCGCGCGCTCGGCTCGGAGGCCTTCGTCTTCGCAACGCGGCTCACCCGCCTCACGCGGCAACTCGCCTCGGGGGGTCCCGATTTCGCCTACGCCCGAGTGGCCGACGCCACACCCGACTGGGCCGGAGGCACCCGCATCGGTACCGCGCTCACGCGCTTCCTCGACGAGCACGGTCGGCGCGGCATCGCCCGAGGTGCCATCATCGTCATCGTCTCCGACGGGTGGGAGATCGCAGATCCGCAGGAGGTGGGCGAGGCCATGAGCAGGCTGGGACGGCTCGCCCACCACATCATCTGGGTGAATCCCCGCAGTGCCGCTGCGGAGTTCGAGCCGCTCGCCGGCGGGATGGCCGCGGCACTGCCGCATGTCGACACCTTTCTCAGCGGTCACTCCGTGCAGGCGCTCCAGGACCTGCTTGCCGCCATCGCGGGCGCGGGTGAGCGCCGTGGCTGAGAGTCGAACGGCACGCGTCATCACGGTGTCCACCCGCGCGTCGGCCGGCATATGGGAGGACCGCTCAGGACCGGTGCTCGCCCAGGGCCTCGCTGAGCTAGGGCTGGAGGTCTCTGGCCCGGTTGTGGTCAGCGATGGCGACCCGGTCGAGGCCGCCCTGCGCGTGGCCATCGACGATCACCTCGACCTCATTGTCACGACCGGGGGCACCGGGCTCACCCCGATGGACCTCACCCCCGAGATCACCGCACGCGTGATCGATCGCGAGGTCCCCGGCATCGCCGAGGCGATCCGCCAGTACGGCGCAGCCCACGGCGTGCCCACCGCGGTGCTCAGCCGCGGTATCGCCGGACTGGCCGGACGCACCCTCATCATCAATCTCCCGGGATCCCCCGGAGGCGCGCGCGATGGCCTCGCGGTCCTCGCTCCGCTCCTGGATCACGCCCTCGACCAGATCGCCGGAGGGGACCACCAGCGACCGCCGGAGGCTGACCGCCACGGGCGCGACTAGTCTGGTTGCGTGGCGCAGGGACGTTTTGGCCCCAATGAGTGGCTGGTCGACGAGATCTACCAGCAGTACCTCACCGATCGCGAGAGCGTGGATCCGGCCTGGTGGGACTTCTTCGCCGACTACTCCCCCGCCGACGGCTCCGCGATGAAGACCGCCATCGAGCACACGGGCAAGTCCGCCAAGGGCACCGCACCGGCCACCCCCGACACCGCTGCCGCCAACGGCTCGGCAGCGCCACCCGTCCCATCGTCCACTCCCGCCACGCCACGGGCGCCTTCGCCGTCCTCCGATGCCGTTGTTCTCCGCGGTCCCGCAGCGCGCGTGGTCGGCAACATGGAGGCTTCGCTTGCCGTGCCCACGGCCACCAGTGTGCGCGGGATTCCGGCCAAGTTGCTCATGGACAACCGCGTGGTCATCAACAACCACCTCACGCGCGGCCGCGGCGGCAAGGTCTCCTTTACCCACGTGATCGGTTATTCGCTCGTGCGGGCCTTGGCCGCCGTACCCGCGATGAACTCCTCCTTCACCGAGGTGGACGGCAAGCCCGCCGTCCTGCCGCAAGACGACGTCAACCTCGGCATCGCCATCGACCTGGCCAAGGACGACGGCACTCGCCAGCTCCTCGTGCCGAACATCAAGGCCGCTCAGTCCATGGACTTCGCCGGCTTCTGGGCGGCGTACGAGGATGTCGTGCGACGCGCCCGTTCAGGCTCCCTCACCGTGGACGATTTCGCCGGCACCACGATCAGCCTGACCAATCCGGGCACGCTGGGAACCGAGCACTCGGTGCCGCGGCTCATGCAGGGCCAAGGCTGCATCGTCGGGGTCGGTGCGATGGAGTACCCAGCTGAGTGGCAGGGCGCCTCGGAGGAATCCCTCGTGCGCAATGCCGTCTCCAAGACCCTCACACTCACCTCCACCTACGACCACCGCGTGATCCAGGGCGCCCAGTCGGGTGAATTCCTCCGCCGCATCCACGAGCTCCTCCTCGGCGAGGATGACTTCTACGGCGACATCTTCCGCAGCCTCCGCATCCCCTACGAGCCGATCCGCTGGGCGCGCGATATCTCGGCCTCACACGAGACCGACCTCGACAAGACCGTGCGCGTGCAGGAGGTCATCCACGCGTACCGCGTCCGCGGCCACCTCATGGCCGACACCAACCCGCTCGAGTACGAGCAGCGGATGCACCCCGACCTCGACGTCCTGTCGCATGGCCTCACCCTGTGGGACCTCGACCGGGAGTTCGCGACCGGCGGCTTCGCCGGCCGCCCGCTCATGAAGTTGCGCGAAATCCTCGGGGTCCTGCGCGACTCATACACGCGCAGCATCGGCATCGAGTACATGCACATCCAGGATCCCGAGCAGCGCCGCTGGATCCAGGAGCACGTGGAGATCCCCCATCACAAGCCAAGCCGCGAGGAGCAACTGCGCATCCTGCACAAGCTCAATCAGTCGGAGGCCTTCGAGACCTTCCTGCAGACCAAGTACGTCGGACAGAAGCGCTTCTCCCTCGAGGGCTCGGAGTCCTTGATCCCCCTGCTCGACGAGGTGCTCTCCTCCGCTGCTCGCGACGACATCATCGAGGTCGCGATCGGCATGCCCCACCGAGGTCGTCTCAATGTCCTCGCCAACATCGCTGGCAAGTCCTACGCCCAGATCTTCGCCGAGTTTGAGGGCAACTACGGCGAGGAGTCGGTGCAGGGCTCTGGCGACGTGAAATACCACCTGGGCACGAGCGGTTCCTACCGCAGCCTCGACGGACACGAGACCCTGGTCTACGTCGCGGCCAACCCGTCCCACCTCGAGGCGGTGGACCCGGTCCTTGAAGGGATCGTCCGCGCAAAGCAGGATCAGCTCCCCCGGGACCGCGCGTACGACATCCTGCCACTCCTGCTGCATGGGGATGCAGCGTTCGCCGGTCAGGGCGTCGTCGCCGAGACACTCAACCTGTCGCAACTCCAGGGCTACCGCACCGGTGGCACGATTCACGTGGTCGTCAACAACCAGGTCGGTTTCACCACCTCACCGCGGTACAGCCGCTCCAGCGTGTACTCGACCGATGTCGCGCGGATGATCCAGGCCCCGATCTTCCACGTGAACGGCGACGACCCCGAGGCCGTCGTGCGGGTGGCGCACCTGGCTTTCGAATTCCGTCAGGCTTTCCACAAGGACGTGGTCGTCGACCTCGTGACCTACCGTCGCCGCGGACACAACGAAGCCGACGACCCCTCGCTGACCCAACCCCTGATGTACGAGCTCATCGACGCCAAGCGCTCTGTGCGCAAGCACTACACCGAGTCCCTCATCGGGCGTGGGGATATCTCCGTCGAGGAGGCCGAGGACGCCCTGCGCCACTTCCAGGAAGAACTCGAGACGATCTTCCAGGGCAGCCGGGCCGCCGCCAATGCCACGTCGTCGGACTTCAGCGAGGGCGCCGAAGAGGTCGTCCGCACCGGCCAGCTCGCACTCGCGCCCATGGGCCCGGCCGGCGACATCCTCACGGGCATCAGCAAGGACGCCGTCGATTGCGTCGTGGAGTCCCAGTTGACGATGCCCGACGGCTTCTCCCTGCATCCTCGGCTGGCTCCGCAGCTTCAGCGTCGTGCTCAGATGGTGACCGACGATGCCATCGACTGGGGCATGGGGGAGGCCCTCGCCATCGGCTCCCTGCTGATGGAGGGCCGCTCGGTGCGCCTGGCAGGACAGGACTCGCGACGTGGAACCTTCGGCCATCGCCATGCGGTCATCGTCGACAAGGCAACGGGGTGGCAGTACAAGCCGCTCAAGCACTGCTACCGCGACGGCGCGAAGCTCTACGTCTACGACTCGCTGCTCAGTGAGTTCGCAGCCCTGGGCTTCGAGTACGGCTACTCGGTTGCCCGGCCCGATGCCCTGGTGATGTGGGAGGCGCAGTTCGGCGACTTCGTCGACGGCGCCCAGACGATCATCGATGAGTTCATCTCATCGGGCGAGCAGAAGTGGAATCAGCGATCCTCGCTCGTCATGCTCTTGCCTCACGGCTTCGAGGGCCAGGGCCCCGACCACTCCTCGGCGCGCGTCGAGCGCTTCCTGCAGTTGTGCGCCGAGGACAACATGACCGTGGCCATGCCGTCTACTCCGGCGTCGTTCTTCCACTTGCTCCGCTGGCAGGCACACTCACCCCTCATTCGGCCGCTCGTGGTCTTCACGCCGAAGTCGCTCCTGCGCGCCAAAGCCGCCACGTCTCCCCTTTCGGCCTTCCTCGATGGCCACTTCCAGCCGGCGCTCCCGGACCTCACCGTGGATCCGGCCGGCGTGGAACGTGTGCTTCTGTGTAGCGGCAAGGTCTACTACGACCTCGTCGCCGAGCGCGAGAAGCGCGGGGACACCCGCACGGCCATCATCCGACTTGAGCGCCTCTACCCGCTCCCGTGGCGGACGCTGCCGGCCATGATCGACTCCTACCCGGCCACGGCCAGCCTCCGCTGGGTTCAGGAGGAGCCGGCCAATCAGGGCGCCTGGTCGTTCATCGCGATCAACCTGCCGAGCGTCATCGGCAGTCGCCCCCTCGAGGGCATCACGCGCCCGTCGTCCTCCTCACCCGCGGTCGGCAGCCACCACCGCCACGAGGAGGAGCAGCGCGCGGTCGTCCAGGCGGCGTTCGCTTAGGCCATGTACTTCACCGATCGCGGAATCGAGGAGCTCCAGCGCCGTCGCGGCGACGAGGAGGTCACCCTCGACTGGCTCGCCGAGCGGCTCCGAGAGTTCGTCGACCTCCACCCCGACTTCGAGGTGCCCATCGAGCGACTGGCGACCTGGCTGGCCAGGCTCGACGATCCCGAGGACTAGGCTGCTCCCCCTGTCGAGTCGGCAGGGATTGAGGAGACCCCGTGAGCACGGTCGCTGAACTTCGCGCCGTCCTTCACGGCCCGTTCCGCACGCTCGCCATCGGCCGATTCCTCAATGCCATCGGCAACGGCATGACGC
The DNA here is from genome assembly GCA_049431945.1 of Candidatus Nanopelagicales bacterium. GTDB lineage: Bacteria > Actinomycetota > Actinomycetes > S36-B12 > S36-B12 > Mxb001. The sequence continues at coordinate 12,759 of JBMTDJ010000040.1, forward strand.
TCTCCCTCCTGGTCGTCTACCTCTCCCAGGTACGCGGAATCCCTATTTTCACCGCCTCACTCGTCTTGGTCTGGGCGGCCATCGTCGGACTAGCCGCCACCCCGCTCGCGGGGACCCTGACCGATCGCGTCGGCCCTCGTCGCGTGCTCCTCGTCGCCCTGGCCATCCAATCCGTCGCAGTGGCGCTGCTCTCGCAGGTCACGACGCTCGCCGCGGCCTTCGCCGTGTCGACGCTCATGGCACTCGGCGGCGCCGGCATCTGGGGTCCGGACAGCACTTTCACCGCGCGGCTCGTCCCCTCTCACCTTCGGACGACAGCCTTCGCTCTGGGCTTCATGCTGCTGAACCTCGGACTCGGACTCGGGGGCCTCATCGGTGCCGCAATCATCGACATCCAGCGCCCGGAGACGTTCGTCCTGCTGTATCTCGTGGACGCCTCCACCTTCGCCTTCGCCTGGCTGGCCGTCGCATCGCTGCGCGGACTCGGGGGCCCCAGTCCACTCACCACAGATGCCGACACCCCCGCGGAAGGGCCGCCACAGGGCGGATGGGCGACGGCGTTGCGCGATCGACGGCTTCGGCGCATGGTGGCCGCGTCACTCCTGCTCGTCATCTGCGGCTACGGCTCCCTCGAAGCCGGGATGGCCATCTTCATCACCGATACCGCCCGGCTTCCGGAGAGCGCAATTGGCCTGGTCTGGTTGGTCAACACCCTGACGATCGTCGTGGGCCAGCTCTTCGTCCTTCGACTGCTGCTCCATCGATCGCGCACGAGGCTGATCGGCGTCGTCGGCGTGCTGTGGGGGGCATCCTGGCTGATCCTGGCGGTGGTCCCGGAGATCCCCAGAATACCGGCGTTCATCCTGCTTCTCGCCTCCACTGCGGTCTTCGCCGTCGGCGAGACTGTGTGGAGCCCCACTGCGCCAGCACTCGTGAACGCCTTCGCCCCGGAGCATCTGCGAGGCCGGTACAACTCCGCCCAGTCGCTGACCTGGAACCTCGGCGCGATGGCTGCGCCGCTGCTGTCCGGCATTCTCATCGGTGCGGGTCGTGGGGCGCTCTGGGCGGTCCTCGTGGCCGTGGGCTGCGTCGTGGCCGCCGTGTTTGCGCAGACACTGCGTCCGCTGCTCACAGCCACCCAGGATGGTCGCGAGGCTGAGACCGCCCGCCTGCCCTAGCGACGCGCGACTCCATCAGCGCGTGCCGCAGCAGCCACAGCGCGCGGCACCGTCACGCCTACGCGCGGATCGAAGACGCTCGGAACGATGAGGTCTGGGGCCAACTCATCAGCCACGACATCAGCGATCGCCTGAGCAGCAGCGAGCTTCATCCCCTTGGTGATCGTCGTGGCGCGCACATCCAGGGCGCCGCGGAAGATCCCGGGGAAGGCGAGGACGTTGTTGATCTGGTTCGGGAAGTCGCTGCGCCCGGTCGCCACGACGGCCGCCGTCCGTAGGGCTACCTCCGGATGGATCTCGGGGTCGGGATTTGCCAGGGCGAAGACGATCGCTCCGGGAGCCATGGATGCCACCGCCTCGTCGGAAACCGTGCCGGCCGACAGGCCGATGAAGACGTCGGCGCCAGCCATCGCCTCCTCGATGGAACCCTCGATGTCGAGGCGATTGGTACGCGCGGCGAGCGACGCCTTGACCGGAGTGAGGTCCTCACGCGAACTCGAGATGATACCGACCGAATCGCCTACGGCGATGTCGCCGATCCCCGCTTCGAGAAGGATGTCGGTGACGGCGACACCTGCGGCTCCGGCGCCGGACACCACCGCGCGCAGGTCGGAGACCGGGCGCCCGACCACTCGGGCCGCGTTGAGCAATGCCGCCAGCACGACGACAGCCGTGCCGTGCTGGTCATCGTGGAAGACGGGGATGTCAAGGGCCTCATCGAGGCGCTCTTCGATCTCGAAGCAGCGGGGGGCACTGATGTCCTCGAGATTCACGCCGCCGTATGCCGGGGCGATACGCACGACCGTCTCGACGATCTCATCCACGTCCTTGGTCGCGAGACAGATCGGCACCGCATCGACACCGCCGAACTCCTTGAAGAGGAGCGCCTTGCCCTCCATCACCGGAAGGGCGCCCTCCGGGCCGATATCCCCCAGACCCAGCACAGCGGTGCCGTCGGTGACCACCAGCACGGTGTTGGACTTCCAGGTGTACTCGCGGGCGAGTTCTGGGTCCTCCGCTATCGCGGATGACACCCGCGCGACGCCGGGCGTGTAGGCGAGGGCGAGGCCCTCACGATCGCGGATGCGCACGGTGGGACGTACCTCGATCTTGCCACCCTGGTGCAGCGGAAAGGCCGGGTCTATACGTCGCGCATCGTCTGGTCCCAAGGTCATGACCCCGTAGTCAACCACCCCCGTCAAAGTCACCGCACGCGCATGCGCGAGATCGGAGGTGGGGCAGGATGGGAGGGTGATGACGACGTGCGGCGCTGTGGCCGCCGCTGCCGGGCTGTTTGCCTCGTTCATCATCATGCCCTCGGGACATGCGGATGAGGGTTCGGCCATCACCTTTCCAGCAATCGGGGTGCCTGCCGCGCCCAGCGAAGTCAAGGCCACCCTCACCGACGACGGGATTCGCGTCCGCTGGACGGTCGACACTGCGTCACAGCCCGAGGTCACCCACGCCATCGTCGATGCCGGCCCAGGGTCATGTCCGGTGACCGTGCCAGCAGCCCATGGCACCGCGCTCGTGCCTCTGCCGGAGGAGCCCGGCATCGTTCGTCCACGCGTGAGGCTGGTCAATCCGCTCGGAATCTCGAAGGCCAAGTCCAGTCTGAGGGGCGTGCGAACGCCCCAGGTGGGGGCTTCGCAATTTGAGCCGCTTCAAATCCTGTCCATCACAGATCTTCACGGCGCCCTTGAGGCGAGGGGCCGCTCCATGGGAGTGGCGCGCCTGGCTTCGGCCTTCGCGCAGGATCGCCTCCTTGCCTCGGCCACGATCACGGTCTCTGCTGGTGACAACTTCGGCAAATCCCCGCTCATCTCCTCTCTCCTCGAGGAACGTCCGACCGTCGAGGCACTCAACCTCATGGGGCTTGACGTCTCAACCTTCGGCAACCACGAGCACGATCGACCTCTTTCACATGTTCAGTCCATGGTCGAGGCGTCTGACTTCACGTGGACGGTGGCCAACTACAGCGCCCTGGAGCCGGTCAGTGGGCCAACCAACGCCGTTCAGCCTCACGTCCTCCTCGAGCGATCCGGCCTGACCATCGGCGTCGTGGGCATGAACGTCGCCCGTCTGCGCAGTTACATCTCAGCCGACAATCTCCTCGTCGGGTACGGCCAGCGGCTTGAGGTCTCGGCATCCACCTCTGCCGCGATCCGAGAGGCACAGTTGGCCCGCGAGGCCGGCGCAGATGCCGTGATCCTGCTCGTTCACGAGGGCTGGAACAAGAACGTCGGCGATCGTCCCGCAGGCGGTCTGATCCGAGTCGCCCAGGAGGTGCAGGGAGAGTTCGATGCAGTGTTCGGCGGACACACACACCGGGCGTTTAACGCGATGGTGGGCGACACCCTGGTCGTCCAGACCACATCGCACGGGCGGATGTACGGACGAACAACCCTGTGCATCGACACCTCCACGGGCACGGTCGTCGGCGCATCAACCGAGGCGGTGAGGTCGCGCAAGGTACGCGACCTTCCTGAGGACGCCGGCCTTGCTGACTTCGTCAGGCAGGCAGCGGAGCGGCGGGACATCGAGCTCGACCGTGTCATCGGCAGCGTCGACCGGCGCGAGCAACAGGGAGACCCATCTCTCCTGGCGAGAACCGCCGACGCGGCGCTGGGCAATTTCGTCACCGATCTCCTTCGACGCGAGTACGGCACCGATCTCGCGCTGCTCAACGCCGCAACGTTCATGGACGGTCTCCCGGCGGCGTCGTTCGAGTCCAATAACCCGCAACTCCAACGTCCGGGAGACGGCTCTACCGGACCCTTCGACATCACTGTCGGCGACGTCACGGCAGCGTTAAGCCCCCACAGGATCATCGTGCGGACGTCCATCACAGCCACGAATCTCAGGACCCTGATCGAGCGTGGGCTGAAGAACTACCCAAACAATCCTGACTTCCTCCAGATCTCGGGCCTGCGCATCGAATTCGACCCATCACTCCCCGAGGGGAGTCGAATCGTCGGCATGTGGGATCAGTACGGGTCGGCCGTGACTGACGGTGGTCGCACATTCACCGTGGCGACGGCCGGTCATCTCGCCACAGGGAAGGGGCGCGATGCGCGTCTCTTCGAGCGTCGCCGCACGGTGCTGCGACCGTACTTCACATCGGTCACCGAGGCCCTAGAGCGTGATCTGCGCATGGGGCGCGTGACGCCCGTTCCACCAGCGGATGGACGCATCCACGTACTGGACGGCCAGGCAACAGGACCTTAGGTGCGCCCCACGGGATCACGCGCCCTCATGCCCCGCGACGTTGCAGCCTGCGACGTGACCTCCTGCGGATCGGCGCATACCTCACGAGCAGCCGCCCCACGACACGATCCTCGTCGATCGGCCCGAAGTGTCGACTGTCCCGACTCGACGGGGGGTTGTCGCCCTCGACCCAGCACATCCGACCGGCCCGGCGAGTCAGCCGCTTGACGGCCAGCATGTCGGTCAATTCCGGGTGGGCGACGACCACCACGTCTCCGACGTGGATCCTTCTCGTCCGGAGGGCAAGCCACCACTCACCCTCGACCAGGGCCGGCTCCATCGATGACCCGGAAATGGCGACACGAAAGAGGGGCCACCGGGTCATGCACCGATCCTGCCGTGCCCGCCCCCCACGACGTGCCGGACCCCCTCGACCGCACTAGGGTCATGACTACCAGGCGCGCATGGCGCCCCGGACGGAGGACACGATGCTTTCTCGGATCACCGCGTGGATTGCCCCGCGAACCACGGTCTACGCCCACTGCGACCTGCCGTGCGGTGTCTACGACCCCGCCCAGGCTCGCTTGGAGGCCGAGTCGGTCAAGGCGTGCATGGAGAAGTACCACGCCTCAGATGACCCGATCTTCAAGGAGCGCGCGATCTCCATCAAGGAGGAGCGCTCCCACATGGTCAAGGAGCACCTCTGGGTGCTGTGGACCGACTACTTCAAGCCCCCGCACTTCGAGAAGTACCCCCAACTCAACCAGCTCTTCAACGAGGCGACCAAGCTCGCCGGTGCCGGTGGCACCAAGGGGACGGTTGACGTCGCCGTCGCCGACCA
>JBMTDJ010000041.1:0-17690 GCA_049431945.1 Candidatus Nanopelagicales bacterium
TCGCGTCGATCTTCCTCGAGTTCGGCCTGCTGTTGCTCGGCCTGGGCATCCTCGCGCGGATCGCCCACGTGCTCTCGATCTCACCCGTCCCGCTCTATCTGATCGCCGGCCTGTTCTTCGGCGATGGCGGCATCGTGGGCATACCCGCGAGCGACGGCTTCGTGGCCACGATCGCCGAACTCGGGGTCGTCCTCCTGCTCCTCCTGCTCGGCTTGGAGTACTCCGCGACCGAGTTGGTGCGCACCGCCAGACAGCAGAGTCGGTCCGGTGCGGTGGATCTCCTGCTCAATGCGACCCCAGGCGTTCTCATGGCCCTGGTCCTCGGTTGGGGCTGGGTGGGAGCGCTGGCTCTCGGCGGCATCACCTACATCTCGTCCTCCGGCATCGTCAGCCAGGTCGTACGCGACCTGCGGTGGCGCCGCAATCCGGAGACCGCGCCCGTGGTGAGCGTCCTCGTCATCGAGGACCTGGTCATGGCGCCCTATCTGCCGATCCTGTCCGTCGTCCTCACCGGTGCCGGGCTGGTGAGCGGTCTCATCACCGTGGGAACGGCACTCCTCGTCGTCGCCATCGTCATCGTCATCTCACTCAAGGGCACCGTGCGCTTCCAGCGAGTGCTGAGCCCGCGCGATCCTGTGGGCCTGCTCCTCATCGTCTTCGGCGCCGCGATCGCCGCCGCGGGCCTAGCGGGCCTGGTGGACTTCTCGCCCGCGGTTGCGGCGTTCCTCGTGGGCCTGCTGCTCACGGGAGAAGTGGCAGAAGTCGCACGACGCCGCCTCGATCCCCTGCGCGATGTCCTCGCCGCAGTCTTCTTCGCCTACTTCGGCCTCGTCGTCGATCCGGGCGAGCTGCCGGCGGTCCTCCTCCCCGCCGCACTCCTGGCCGTCGTCACCATCGGGACGAAGTTCATCACCGGATGGGTCGCGGCCAGGAGCGTGCGAGGCACCGCCATCGGGGCCCTGCGGGCCGGTGCGCTCCTGTCTGCACGGGGCGAGTTCAGCGTCGTCATCGCCGGGCTCGTGGCTGTCAGCCTCGTGCTGCCCTCGACGTTCCAGGCCTTCGTCGCCGCGTACGTCCTCATTACGGCCAGCGCCGGCCCACTCCTGGCACGCTTCGCCGAACCCATCGGCTGGTGGTGGGAGCAGCGGCCTCCGCGCAGGCGGCGTACGCTCGAGGCGTGAAGCGCCTCTTCGCTGCTGTCCTCATCGCCGTCACCATGGCGGGAGCCGGCGCGGCCTTGGCGCCCGCAGCCTCGGCCCACTCCGAGCTCATCTCCAGCGATCCGGTCGATGGTGCGGTGCTCGATGCTCCGCCCGCCGCCGTCAGCTTCACCTTCAGTGAGGACCTCCTCCCGGATTTCGTGCGCCTCATCACGACGAGCCCCAGCGGGGAGACCAGCGACCTCATCGTGAGTTCGGTCCAGGGCCCGACGGTCACGGCGGACTGGCCTCTCGGCGCTCCCGGAGGTGAGTGGACCGTGAGCTACCGCGTGGTCTCGCAGGACGGTCACCCCATCGAGGGCGGGATCACCTTCGGATACGTCGCTCCCGAGCCGCCGAGCCCGAGCCCAAGCCCCACTTCCGCGTCACCCACGTCCGCTGCTCCCATCACGCCATCTCCGAGCGCGACAAGCGCGATCCCGTCGCCGACCGCGAGCCCGGCAGCCGATACGACCTCCTCCGGCCCGAGTCCGTGGATGATCGCGGGCATCGCCGTGGTGGTCATCGCTGGTATCGCTGTCGCCGCCGCTCTCATCGTTCGTAGGCGAGCCTGAGGATTTTCGGCACATGGTGACCACCTCCGCGCGGCCGGATGCACAGCAGCGGGCCCCGCACGTGGGCATGCTCGCCGCCGGAGCCGGTGTACTCGGCCTCATTGCCATGGCCATCGGCCTCGTGGTCGCAGGCGGTGCCTACGAGGCTTCGATCCCCGGCCTTCCCGATCCCGGGCCGGTCGTCGGGTGGGGGCTGCCGATCCTGCGGATGCTCACCCTCCTCGCCGGAGCGCTGACGGTCGGCTGGCTGATCGGCGCTGCGTTCCTCGACCCGCACGGCAAGGGCGGCGTCGTGTCGGCGACGGGTCGACGTGACCTCACCCGTGCGGTGGTCACATCCGGCGTGTGGGCGGTGCTCGCCCTCCTGCAGATGTTCTTCCTTCTCGCCGAGATCCTGGGGGTTGGCCTCGACCGCGCCATGAGCCCAGACATCGCGGCGACGTACGCCTGGGAGGTGCCGCAGACCCGAGCTCTCGCGGTCATGGCCATGCTCGCGGCAATCATTTCCGTCGGCGCGCTCTTCACGTCGACGCTGGGACTCAGCAGCGTTTGGGCCCTGCTTGCCATTGCCGCTGTCTCGCTGCCCGCGCTGGCCGGCCACGGCGCCGGCCTGGGCGATCACGCACTGGCATTGAGCTCGGCCATCGCGCACTCCGCCGCCGCGACGATATGGATTGGCGGACTCATCGTCCTGGCCTTCCATGGACTCAGGCGCGACGACGGCTTCGCCGCGCCCGGAGCCCTCAAGGTGGCAGCCCAGCGATTCGGCGTCACGGCGCTCGTGTGCGTCATTGCCCTCGCCGCCACCGGCGCCGCGAACGCCTACACGCGGCTGGACACGGTCGATCAACTCATTACCAGCGATTACGGGCTGGTGACCACCGGCAAGATCGCGCTGCTCGTCGTGCTCGTACTCATCGCATCCGCGATACGTCGCCGCCTCCTGCCCGCCCTCGATGGCGAACAGCGGCGTACGGCGTTCATCAAGGTGATCTCCCTCGAGATCTCGCTCATCGTCATTGCCTTCGGTCTGGGCGTAGCACTGGCCCTCAGCCCGTATCCACGGGTGGAGTCCTTGCTGCCGACGTACGGCGAATCACTGCTCGGCTCTCCCTACCCTGACGCCCCCACTCCGGCGTCGGTCATTTTCGGGTTCCAGCTCGAACCTCTCTTCCTCGTCGCGTGCATCCTCGCCGCCGCCATCTACATCGCGGGTGTCATCACCCTCCGACAGCGCGGAGATCGCTGGCCGATCAACAGGACCGTCTTCTGGCTTCTGGGCATCTCGCTCGTCATCTGGACCACGAATGCAGGCATCTCGCTCTACGCTCAGGTGTCCATCGGTCTGCACATGGTGCAGCACATGACGATGGCGATGCTCGCGCCAATGTTCCTCGTCCTCGGGGGCCCTTTCACCCTGGCATTGAGGGCTCTCAAGCCGTCCACGACGGGTCGTTGGGGCCTGCGCGAATGGATCGTCTGGGGCCTGCACTCACCGGCCGCCAAGATTGTCACCAATCCCTTCTTCGTCTTCGCGATATTCAGCCTCAGCATGTTCGCGCTCTACTTCACCCCCCTCATGGCCTGGCTCATGGGCAGCCACATCGGCCATCTCGGAATGCAGGCGCACTTCATCGCGTCGGGCTATCTCTTCGCGTGGATCGTCATGGGCGTCGATCCGGTGCCCAAGCCGCTGCCCTACCTCGCGCGCTTCGGTCTCATCCTCATCATGGTCGGAGTGCATGCATTCTTCGCCGTCATCGTGATGATGGGGTCCGAGCCGCTCGCACAGGAGTGGTACGGCATCGTGCGTCCCGACTGGGTCACCGATCCGCTCGCCGACACGAAGTACGGCGGCCAGGTGGCCTGGGGCATCAGCGAGATCCCCATGCTCTTCATGATCCTCATGGTGGCGCTGCAGTGGAGTCGCTCCGACGAGCGCGAGGCCCGGCGCAAGGACCGGCAGGCCGACCGGGACGGCGATGCTGAACTCACGGCGTACAACGCCCGCCTGGCGGCCCTGGACGAGCGAGCCCAGCGCGGGACCTGATACCCTAGGGGGTATGCACATGCGACACTTCGCCCCCCTCGCCCTCGCCGGCGCCCTGCTCCTCACCCCTGGCCTCGCAGCCTGCGGCGGTAGTTCCGAGGCGGCCCCGGCACCCACGACCTCCGCGTCGCAGCCGGCTGCGCCCGTGCGCGTCGGCGTCCCCGAGTGGATGCAGGCGGCGCAGAGCCCAGGCACCGTCATCATCGACGTCCGCACCCCCGAGGAATTCAACTCCGGCCACGTGCAGGGCGCACTCAACATCCCCGTCGAAAGCGCAGACTTCGCTGCACAGGTGAGTGCACTCGATCCCAGCGCGACGTACGCGATCTACTGCCGCAGCGGCAATCGCTCGGCCGTGGCCACGGCCGAGATGGGCAGCATGGGCTTCATGCACCTCTACGACCTCGAGGGTGGCTTCGCCGATCTCGAGGCCGCGGGGATGCCCACGGCGTAGCCTGGCTCCGTGAGCCGGGTTGCCCTCCTGCAGATCGCGTCCGACGCCTCGGAGGCACCCGAGGATCGCATTGAGCGCGTGCTCGGTCTTCTCGGAGAGACCCTGCCCCAGGCCGATATTGCCGTGCTGCCGGAACTTTGGGTCTGCGGTGCCTTCGACCTCCCGCTCGCCAGACGCGTGGCCGCGCCGCTGGACGCACCGGTGATCCAGCGGATCCAGGCGATGGCTGCGCAGGCCGACACCTGGGTTCATGCTGGCTCATACGCCGAGCAGCTCCCTGACGGCAGGACCTTCAACACCGCGGTCCTCATCGGCCCCGACGGCGAGATTGTCGCGACCTACCGCAAGCGTCATCTCTTCGGCTTCGCTACTGGCGAGCGCACGCTCATGTCCTTCGGCGATGGGCTTGTCGTCGCCGAGACGCCACTCGGAGCGACCGGCCTCGCGACGTGCTACGACCTCAGGTTCCCTGAGATGTTCCGCGAACTCGTCGACACAGGTGCCGAGACCTTCCTGCTGGCGTCTGGCTGGCCCACCCCGCGCATCGAGCACTGGCGCGTGCTCGCGCGTGCCAGGGCCATCGAGGACCTGGCCTGGGTCGTGGCATGCAACGGCGTAGGCAGTCACGCCGACATCACCCTCGGCGGGCACTCCCTCGTGGTCGATCCGCAGGGCACGGTGATCGCCGAGGCAGGCGACGACGAGACCGTGATCCTGGCCGATGTCGAGCCGGAGCGCTCGAGACAATGGCGCGAGGCCTTCCCCGCGCTCGACGATCGCCGATAGTTCAGCTCGTCGTGATCCGGAACTCCACCTCGTAGGTCTCACCGCCGCTGATCCCCTGGACCGCGTATCCGAACGAGCCCTGACGATCGAGCTGGAAGTTCAGGTAGTACTGGCCCCCGCGCACCGTCGTGAAGATGCCACTGCCGATGCGATCAAGCGAGCCGTGACAGCCCTTTCCCGATGTCGCGACCGGACGCGAACCTATGCACGCCGCGCGAGCGCCGGGACATCCGACGCGCCGCTAGATCATCACGCGGAAGTTGTCGAGCGTGCGTGCGGCAAGTGAGGGATCGCCATCGATGCGGACCTGATCTCGCCACGGTTGCGGATCGCCCCTGCCGCAGGACAGCGCGAGATAGGCGGGCCACGTCATGGCAAGCGTGACGGTTGCCGCGCCCGCCTGGTCGAGCAAATCCTCTTCGATGATCCGCGCACGGCCGTCGTCCCCGACCGCGACGAGCACACCGCCTTCGATGCCCGGACCGCTGATGCGCAGATCGAGGACCTCTCCGGGCTGCGCCCCAGCGAGCTTGGCCCACACTTTGCCCAGGCCGGGCAGGAGTTGCGCCGCCGTCGCCTGCGCGCCTGGAGTGTCGAGATGACCGGGGCGTCCCAGGGCGTCTCGGATGTCCTGCTCGTGCACCCACGTGTCGAGGGTGCGCATGCGCAGCACGCGACCCAGGGGCGCCGGGCCTAGCGGACCCACCACCTCCAGCGCAGGATCCTGGGGCCCCGACTCCAGTTGCTGGGTGCGCCGTGCGATGCGGTCAGCGAGTTCGACGAGCACGGCTTCCCTCGTCCATGAACGGCGCAGGTCCACGGGAACCTCCGTGATGCGACCGAAGTCCGTGACCACGTGTGGAAGGGCGGGCCAATCCGGCTCGTGAGCAGGGTCGATCTCGCCGATGAGCATGCCCTCGATCCAGCCCACGTGCGCGACGATGTCGCCCACGCTCCACCCCGGGAGTGCTGTCGGCGCATCCCACTCCTCCTGAGACAGCGGAGTCACCAGCTCGATGAAGTCCGTCGATGCGGAGCGCCACGCGGCAAAGGTCTCGTCAAATCCGGCGTCGTCGCGAAGGGGTGCGGCCATGGGTCCACGCTAGTGCAGCGAGATCACCCCGGGGGCTCGTGCAGGTAGGCGGCTATGTCCGCGAGGAATGTCGAGCCTGCAGCCCCATCCACCACTCGATGGTCGAAGGACAAGGAGAGCTGCATGACGGGCCGGACGGCGATACCACCGTCGACGGCCCACGGCCGGTCGATGATGCGCCCGAGGGCAAGGATCGCCGCCTCACCAGGATTGAGAATCGGCGTACCGCCGTCGATGCCAAAGACTCCCACGTTCGTGATGGTGATCGTTCCCTCGACGGAATCTGCGGGGGTGAGACGCCGCTCCCGCGCGCGCTGGGTGAGGTCGGTGATTGCACGGGCAAGCCCGGCCAGCGAGAGGGTGCCCGCATCGCGGACATTGGGCACCACGAGACCCCGATCGCTGGCGACCGCGAGGCCGAGGTTGACGAAGGGATAGACCTCGATCGCCGCAGACCCATCGGGCAGATCGATCCAGGATGCGTTGACGATCGGCGTACGCCGCACCGCATGGACGACTGCCGCCGCCGCGATCGTGAGGGGTGTGACACGTGCATCCGCGAACTCCGGTTCGCCCTTCAGGCGCTCTACGAGCGCGACGGTCGCGCTGACATCCACATCCACCCACTCAGTCACGTGAGGCGCGGTCGCAACCGAGCGCACCATCGCCTGCGCCATCTGCCGCTGCACGCTGCGCACAGGGATGCGCTCGCCGCGCACGGGGCGATTGGTGTGGAGCGCTGCGTTGCCGGCGGGTGAAGCCGTCGCGACCCCGGATGCGGTGCGCCGGACATCGTCGCGTGTGACGTCCCCGTGGGGTCCGGTGGGCACGACGCGGGTCAGGTCAACCCCAAGCTCTCGGGCAAGAGCTCGGACAGGCGGCTTGGCCAGTGGTGCACCACTCCTGGGCGTCGGCGGCTCCGAGGCTGCCGGCGACGTGGCTGCTGCCTTGAGTCGACGTCGACGGCCGACACGTTCCTCAACGCCGTAGCCAACGAGGACGGGCTCCCGGCCAGCCACCTCGACGGCGAGGATCGGCGTGCCAACGGGCACGACCGCGCCTTGATCGACGAGCAACGCCGCGACACGCCCGGCGAAGGGGCACGGCAACTCGACCACGGCCTTGGCCGTCTCGATGTCGACGATGGGCTGATTGACAGCGACGTCATCGCCCACGCCGACGCGCCAATTCACGATCTCGGCCTCGGTGAGGCCTTCCCCGACATCCGGGAGCGTGAATTCCTGGATGCTCATACGGACATCACGCGATCGATCGCGTCGAGGACTCGGTCGACGTCAGGCAGGTAGTGCTGCTCGTACCTGTTGGGCGGATAGGGCACGTACGCGCCACCGACTCGCTCGACGGGTGCCTCGAGCGAGAAGAAGCACCGTTCGGAGACGGCCGCCGCCACCTCTGAACCGACGCCGAGCATGACAGGGGCTTCGTGGATGACCACGCAACGGCCAGTGGACTGGACATCGCGCACCACGGGGTCAAGATCGAGCGGCGACAGCGATCGCAGATCGATGACGGAGCACTCCACGCCGTCCTCTGACGCTGCCTGCGCTGCCTCTAGGCAGGTGCGCACCATCGGCCCGTAGGCCACGAGCGTGACATCCGCTCCGGTGCGCAGGACGCGCGAGCTCCACGGTGAGCCGCTGATGGGCGAGAGGTCATCGACCTCCGCGCGATCCCAATAACGGCGCTTCGGCTCGAGGTAGATGACCGGATCGTCGCTGGCAATCGCCTGCTGAATGGTGACGTAGGCCTCCGCGGCGTCAGCGGGTGTGAGGACTCGAAGGCCTGGCGTGTGGGCGAAGTAGGCCTCGGGGGATTCGCTGTGATGCTCGACGGCGCCGATGCCGCCTCCGAAGGGGATGCGGATGACGATGGGCATCGGCGTGAGTCCACCGGACCGGTAGTGATGCTTCGCGACCATGGTCACGATCTGGTCGAAGGCGGGGAAGACGAACCCGTCGAATTGAATCTCTACAACGGGGCGGTAGCCGCGCATGGCCAGTCCGACGGCGGTGCCGACGATTCCACTCTCGGCAAGCGGGGTGTCGATGACGCGATCCTCACCGAAGTCCTTCTGCAGCCCATCGGTGACGCGGAAGACACCGCCCAGGGGACCGATGTCCTCGCCCATGAGCAGCACTCTCGGGTCGTTCTCCATGGCCCGACGTAGTCCGGAATTCAGTGCCTGCACCATCGTGAGCGAGGTCATGACGCCTCTCCTGCGGCGAGATAGGCGGCCATGGCGGCGCGATCGGATTGGACTTGAGGATGAGGTTCGGCGTAGACGTGATCGAACATTCCCAGCGGATCGGGATCCTCCATGCCGCGGATAGCTGACCGCAGCCGCTCACCCAGGGCGTCGGCCTCCGCGGTGATGGCGGCGATGAAGTCGGCGTCGAGTGCCCCTACCGATTCCATGTGGCGTACGAGGCGGTCGAGGGGGTCGAGCGACTCCCAGTGGGAGAGTTCGTCCTCGTCGCGGTAGCGGGTCGGATCATCCGACGTGGTGTGCGGGCCGCGGCGGTAGGTGACCGCCTCCACGAATGCAGGGCCGGCGCCCTCGCGCGCGCGGTCAAGCATCGCGCGGGTCACTGCAAGACTCGCAAGGACATCGTTGCCATCGACACGCACGGCCGGCATTCCGTACCCGGCGGCGCGCAGGGCAAGGGGCGCCCTCGCCTGACGATCCACCGGCACGGAGATCGCCCATTGATTGTTTTGGACGAAGAACACCACGGGAGCGTTGAAGGCCGCGGCGAAGACCATGGCCTCATGCACGTCACCGGTGCTCGTTGCACCGTCGCCGAAGCACGACAGGACAGCCTCGTCCGCCCCATCGCGCTGGATTCCCATGGCGTAGCCGACCGAGTGGAGAGCATGCGAGCCGATGACGATGGTGAATAGGCCCAGTCCGACTCGACGCGGGTCCCAACTCGCGTGGCTCACCCCCCGATAGAGGTGGAGTAGCTCGACGGGATCCACCCCGCGCACATGGAAGAGCCCAACCTCGCGGTAGGTCGTGAACCCGTAGTCGTGCGGTCGCATCGCGTGACCCGCGCCCACCTGTGCGGCCTCTTGGCCGAGCACCGGGCACCACAGTCCGAGTTCCCCCGTGCGCTGAAGCGCGGTCGATTCGATGTCCTGGCGGCGGGTGAGGACGATGTCTCGATAGAGACGGCGCAGCAGGTCATGATCGACTTCGAGCGGATAGTCCGGGTGCTGGAGCAGCTCACCCTCAGGAGTGAGTAGCGAGATGACGTCTTCGGTCATGGTGTGGACCCCTTCGTCGCGGGCCTCGTGAGCCCACTGACATCCAAGCACCGCATCGGGTCAACTGGAAGAAGTGATCGCCCAGCGTGGCCGAGGTCGACGTGAGGGTGCCACACTGGAGACCATGACGATCCGGGTCTTCCTCCTCGACGACCACGAGGTCGTGCGACGTGGCCTGGCGGACCTCATCGGCCTTGAGGATGACATCGAGGTCGTCGGCGAAGCCGGCAGCACCGCGGAGGCCCTGTCACGCATTCCCGCGACGAGGCCCGATGTCGCGGTCCTCGACGTACGGCTTCAGGACGGCAGCGGTGTCGAGGTGTGCCGTGAGGTGCGAGACACCATGCCGGACACCCGCTGCCTCATGCTCACCTCCTATGCCGATGACGAGGCGCTGTTCAACGCCATCTTGGCTGGGGCCTCCGGCTACGTCCTCAAGGAGATTCGCGGCAACGACCTGGTCGACGCGATTCGCCAAGTCGCCGCAGGCAGGTCCTTGCTGGACCCTGTGGCAACACAGCGCGTCATGGAGCGCTTGCGTCGGGGAGAGGAACACGACGAGCGGCTCGACTCGCTCACAGAGCAGGAGCAGCGGATCCTCGAGTTGATCGGCGAAGGTCTCACCAATCGGCAGATCGGCGAGCGAATGCATCTAGCCGAGAAGACCGTCAAGAACTACGTGTCCTCGCTTCTGGCCAAGATGGGCATGGAGCGGCGCACCCAGGCTGCCGCCTACGTCGCCCGGCGCGATGCCGAGCAGCACCGATCAGGCTGAGTCGATCAGCGGCACGCGCCAGTGAACCCTCGTTCCACCCTCGTCTGATACGCGCTCCACCGCGCAATCACCGTTGAGTCCGCGGGCCCTCGCAGTGAGATTGGCGAGCCCGCTGCGTCGACCGGAGTCGATAAGGCCGACTCCGTCGTCGGTGACGACGACCTCCAGCGATTCACCCGTGGCCCCCACCAGGACGTCGACGTGCCCTGCCCGCGCGTGCTTGGCCGCATTGGTCAACGACTCGCGAAGCACGGCAATCACGTGCTCGCCCAGTGCCGGCGCGGTCATGGTGTCCACGGGACCCACGAACCTCACCGACGGCTCAAAGCCGAGGAGCGCTCCGGATTGACCGACCTCCCGAAGTACCCGGGCACGCAGGGAATCCGTCGCGGCATCGACAGGCTCGTGCAGCGCGAAGATGGTGTGGCGAATCTCCCGGATCGTCTCATCGAGGTCATCGACGGCGCGACTGATGCGGCCCTCCACGTCCTCGGGGAGGGCCGCGAGTCGCAGCGCGCCCTGCAACTGCATTCCGGTGGCAAAGAGACGCTGAATCACCAGGTCGTGCAGGTCGCGTGCGATGCGGTCGCGATCTTCGAATATCGATAGGCGCTCGCGCTCGAGTCGGGCCTCGGCCAGGACAACGTTGACGGCAGCCTGGGCCGCGAACGACTGCGCCACCGGCGCGAGTTCCTCATCGAGAGCATCCCCCGGGTCGCTCCATACGAGGTACAGCAGACCCAGGGTGCGATCCGGGGTGCGCAACGGCAGGGCCAGGACGGTGCCCTCCCAGTCCGGTGCCTGGTCCTCGTGGACGAGCGCCCCCATGATTCCGGCGCACGATGCTCCGGCCTCGAGATCGACGCACTCCACGATGAAG
The DNA here is from genome assembly GCA_049431945.1 of Candidatus Nanopelagicales bacterium. Taxonomy (GTDB): domain Bacteria; phylum Actinomycetota; class Actinomycetes; order S36-B12; family S36-B12; genus Mxb001. The sequence goes on from JBMTDJ010000041.1 coordinate 11,101, forward strand.
TCGCCGTCGGCATCCGGTACGGCGATGGCACCGACCTGCGCCCTGGTGAGGGATCGTGCCGTCGTCGCAATGAGCGTGAGAAGCTCATCGGTGGAGGCGCCGTTGAGCACGGCGTTATCGATTCGAGTGATGCCGTCGAGCCACAGGCCCCGGAGCCGAGTGAACTCAAAGAGCCGGGCGTTTTCGATCGCCACGGCTGCCGCCGCCGCCAGCGCCGACACGGTGTGCTCGTCAGCGGCCGTGAAGTGGTCGCCGTCTCGCTTGTCGGTGAGATAGAGGTTGCCGAAAACCCGGCCTCGAACTCGGACCGGCACCCCGAGGAATGACTTCATGGGCGGGTGCCCCGCGGGGAAGCCAGCAGCGGCCGGATGCTGCGCGATGTCGTCGATACGAATCGGCACGGGATGATCGATGAGGAGTCCAAGCACACCGCGTCCGGCAGGCAGAGTGCCGATATCCGTGACCGTCTCATCGTTCATTCCCACGTGAATGAAACTGCGCACGCGGCCCTCCGAGCCCAGGACGCCCAATGCGCCATAGGTCGCATCGGACAAATTGACCGCGGCCTGGACGATCCGGCGAAGGGTGGACGTGAGTTCAAGGCCCGCCGCCACGGAGACGACGGCCTCGAAGAGTCCCTGGTCGCGGTCGGAGACCATGGCACCCATACTGACAGCGTGAAGGCTACGACCATGCGGCGCCGTGCTCCACGGCTTGCCCTCGCCCTGATGTCGGTCATCGCCCTTCTCCTGGTTGCCACCCCCGCATCGGCCCACCAGCCGGTGCAGCTCACCGCGGCCGATCGCACGCCCGCGCGCGGTCCGCTTCTCGTCGACGGGACGATCTCGTTCGCTGTCTACGCCACGGTCGGCAAGGGTGCGACCCGCGCCTTCCGAGTCGGGATGCGCGAGGGTCAGAGCTTGCGCATCCAACTGCTCATTCCCGATCGGGCGCCCGCCAATCGACTACGCAAGAAGCAGCTGCCCCGAGTGACCATCATCGACCCGGCCGGGCGCCGCACCACCATGGCGCTGGACGAACGCACTCCCTTTTATGAGCCCTACTCGGGTACGTCGTACCTCTATCTCTCACGCCTGTCGGACACTGCGCGAGGTGGCACGTACAAGGTCATCGTTACGGGCAGATCGGCCACGCAGGTCCCGGTCGTCGTCGGCGTGGGCTACCGCGAGGTGCCCGGGGTCGTCCGCGACTAGCCGACGACGGGTCCCAGGCCTGCCGCACGTCGCGGCGCGTCTGGGTCGCCGCAGGCCACCAGCCAGTTGGCAAGGAGCAGGTGGCCGCCCTCGGTGAGGACAGACTCCGGATGGAACTGCACGCCCTCCACGGCGTAATCACGGTGGCGCAGCGCCATGATCACCCCGCTGTCGGTCGTGCCGGTGACCTCGAGGACGTCGGGCACTGATGCGGGAATGACGGCCAGCGAGTGGTAGCGCGTCGCCGTGAAGGGAGCCGGTAGGCCTGCGAGAACTCCCTCACCGGAGTGCTCGACCTGCGAGGTCTTGCCGTGGAGTAGCTCCGGTGCGCGATCGACGACCCCGCCGTACACGGCCGCGATCACCTGGTGACCGAGGCAGACACCGAGAATCGGTACTTCACCGGCGAAGTTCCGGACGAGGTCCATGCATACGCCCGCATCCTCCGGAGTCCCCGGACCGGGAGAGATGAGCACACCGTCGTAGGCGCCGACCTCGTCAAGGCTGACCTCGTCGTTGCGGCGGACATCGACATCGACACCGAGCTGGCCGAGGTACTGGACGAGATTGAAGACGAAGGAGTCGTAGTTGTCGACGACGAGTATCCGCGTCACGGGCTGCCTAGGCTCTAGCGCCACTTCGTGGAGATGACGAACCCTGCCGTGATGAAGGCGAATCCGATCACCACGTTGACGAGTGCGTTATAGGCGCCGCCGACGGAGTTCATGAAGGGGATGTCTGCGCCAGCGATGTAGAAGACGACGATCCAGAGCAGGCCGATGACGAAGCAGGACACCATCGTGGGGGCAACCCACGGGGCCGACCCGATCTTGACCGGCTTGCGATCATTCTTGTCCGGAGGCGGGGTGTAGTCGTCGCGCTTGCGCCCCTTGGACTCCGGCACGGTGCATCTCCCTCTCCTATGGCGGACTAGCGGTCCGCTTGCGTTCCCCGACAGCGTACCCAGCCGCCGACCTGTCAACGCCCGCGAGACCTCACGCCGACCTCGGCCGCGGGTCTCACCGCACTGGGCATGAGGCGAGTGCGGCACTTTCCCGCACCGGTCAATTACAGCGTTGTAGTTCTCCCCAACTGGGGACAACTTGTGGATACTTCCCCTAGTTGACGCCCAGTGGAGCTAACAGCGTCCACAACTGCCCCGTTCGCCACATTGTCACCGCGACCAGCGCCGCGAGGATGGCGAGCACTCCCAGGGTCTGCCAAAGCACGCGCACCGCCCCGAACGGGCGCGGGGTCCACACGAAGACTCCAGCCACGAGGGCACCGACCACGAGGCCGCCGAAGTGAGCACGCCAGTCCACCTCCGGGCTCAGGAATCCGATGACGACGTTGATGCCGAGCAGGATGAGCACCTGGGTGATGTCCCAGCGCATACGGCGCCCCGCGACGATCAGCGCACCCATGAGACCGAATATGGCTCCAGACGCCCCGACGGAGACGGTCCTGGGATCGGAGAAGGTGTACGACGCGACGCTCCCCCCGAGCGCGGCGACCACATAGAGCACGACGAATCGCGCATGCCCGAGCACCCGCTCAAGCGTCGGGCCGAGCACGAAGAGCACGTACATGTTGAAGGCGATGTGCAGCCACGATCCGTGCAGGAAGGCGGCCGTGAGCAGACGCCACCACTCCCCGTAGAGCACGATGCCGAAGGGCCACATGCCGTAGTCCTCGGCCACGGCACCCACGCCCACTGCGAACTGCCAGAGGAAGACGGCGACCGTGAGACCGATGAGGGTCCACGTGACGTAGGGCTTCGTGATGAGGCCCCCGCCGGAGACGGTCACCGGCTGGCGCACCGTGCGCGCTGCCTCACCGATGCACTCCGGGCACTGGAAGCCGACCGGCGCAGATCTCATGCACTCGGGGCAGATCGGTCGCTCGCATCGCGTGCACGCGATGTACGTCGTCCGATCGGGATGGCGATAGCAGCCCGGAGCAGACGGCGCGGGGGGGCCGGGAGGCTGTGTCACCCGCGAGTGACGGTGACGCCGGTGATCTCCACCGGGGTCACCGGGCGGTCCTGTGCACCGGTAGCCACGGCTGCGATGGCGTCGACCACGTCCCGGGAGGGCTGGTCGGCCACCTCACCGAAGATCGAGTGCTTGAAGTTGAGCCAGGACGTGGGAGCCACGGTGATGAAGAACTGTGAGCCATTGGTGTTGGGTCCCGCGTTGGCCATGGCGAGCAGGTAGGGACGATCAAACTGCAGCTCAGGATTGAACTCGTCGGCGAACCGGTATCCCGGCCCGCCGGTGCCGGTGCCGAGCGGGTCGCCACCTTGGATCATGAACCCGGGGATGACCCGGTGGAAGATCGTCCCGTCGTAGAGAGGCTTCGTCGTCTTGGTGCGCGCCTTCGGGTCGGTCCACTCCTGCGTGCCCTCGGCCAGCCCGACGAAGTTCTTTACGGTCTTGGGGGCCTGGTCAGGGAAGAGAACGACATTGATGTCGCCCATTGAGGTGTGCAGCGTGGCCTTGAGATTCGATTCGGGCATGGGCGGAATCCTCCCACGCACCCCACGACTCCGTGTGCCACGGGGTGCCAGCAGCCCACTTCTCGCGACCTCCTTGCCCACGCCCGGGGCATGTCGCATAGTGGCGGCCATGCCTAGCGGCGTTCGGGTCCTCATCGTCGACGACGACGAGTTCACCCGGTTCCTACTCCAGCGAGCCCTGGCGTCGTTCGGCTACGAGGACACCCGGGCGTGCGACGGAGCGCCGTCGGCGCTGGCGACAGCCGAGACCTTCAGGCCCCAGGTGGCAATCCTCGATCTGGACCTCGGCCCCGGTCCGAGCGGCATCGACATCAGCCACGCGCTACGGCGCAAGTTCCCCGACCTGGCTGTCATCCTGCTGACGTCCTTCGAGGATCCGAGACTCCATGGGGGCGGCGCCACCCTTCCTCCAGGCGCGATCTACCTCACCAAGCGCGCCGTGGGCAACGACGAGATCCTGCCGCGCGCCATGGAAACCGTGCTGGCGAGCCCGTGCGCGGACTCGAACGCACGGCTGGGTGCTGGAGCCGCGAAGCCGCTCGCACTGAGCGACAATCAAGTTGACATCATGCGCCTCGTCGCCGAAGGTCACTCCAACGCCGAGATCGGCCGGCGCTTGCACCTCACCGAGCGGGGCGTCGCCAAGGCCGTCTCGCGCCTGGTGAAGCAATTGGGCATCGACCCAGGCGCTGAGGGCAATGTCCGGGTGCTCATTACCCAGGCGTACTTCCAGCACTCGGGCCAGGCCAGTCCTCGCTAGCCCCGTGCGGCCGCCGCCTGATCGAGGGCGTTGAGGAAGACCTCGACCGGCTGCGCCCCCGAGATGCCATATGCACGATCGATCACGAAGAAGGGCACGCCCTCGGCGCCGAAGGTGCGCGCCAACACCTGGTCCTGCACGACCTGATCGAGGTACGCCGCCCCCGCAAGCAGATCGCGAGCAGCGTCGGCATCAAGACCGGCGTCGATGGCCAGAGCAACGAGATCATCCGAACTGAAGACGCCGCGACCCTGCTCGAAGTACGCCGAGTACATCGCATCGATGAGTCGCTGCGCTGACACGGGGTCGGTGTCCTGGGCCCAGAGGAGCAAGCGGTGGGCATCGCGGGTGTTGCCCGTCATGCACAGGTCCAGGCGATAGTCCAGGCCCTCGGCCGCGGCCACCTCGGTGACGTTGGCCATCATCGCGAGAGCCTCCTCGCGGCTGACACCGTACTTCGCCGCAAGATGGTCGACGGTGGGTTCGGCGACCGTACTCGCCGTCGGATCAAGCTGGAAGGCACGGTGGACGACCTCCACGTCCTCGAGCCCGCGCGCGGCCAGCGCGGTCTGCAAGCGTCTCTTGCCGATGTAGCACCACGGGCATAGAACATCGGCCCAGACCTCGATACGCACGGCTGCAGTCAAGCACCCCGCATCACCGTCACTGTGATGCTGTCCCAGTCGTGTCGCATCTGCCTCCCGCTGCGTTCCCGTCCATTCCACGAAGGCACCTCCGCCCTGACGGTAGGGGGGTGACCGACAACACTGCAGATGACCAAAAATCACAGACCCAGACGAAGACCGACGACATCGAGCGGCTCATGGCAGCAATTGGCCAGGCCCAGTTGTCGGCGGGCTACCCGGTCAACGAGGTCAACGACACACTGGCCCGGATCTCGCAGGCGTACGAACGCCCTCAACTGACCGGATACGTCCTGCCCAATGCGGTCTTCGTCGATGACGAACGCACGGGTCGCGCTCGCGTCCTCACGAGCGACATCGGCTCGATGCGGCTCGATCAGGCAACTCAGGTGCATCGCGTCGTCCGCGATTCGATCGCCCGACACCTCAACCCGGTCGAGGCCATTGCGAAGCTGGCCGCAGTGCAGGACATGAAGGCCCGCTTCCCTCAGTGGGCAGTGGTCCTCGCCAACGGCCTCGCCGCCGCGGGCTTCGCTCTCGTCTTCCGCGTGAGCCTGTGGGGAGTCCTCATCGCCGGCATCCTCGGTGCGCTCGTGGGCCTCGCCCTCACTCTCACGGCCAATCGACCCACGCTCGCGGCCCTCGTCCCCTTCACCTCCGCCTTCGTCGCGGCCTTCGTGGTCTTCACCGCCAGCGCGTACTTCGACGCGGAGGTGCAGCCCGTGCGAGTAGTCGCCGCTCCGATCATCACGCTCATCCCAGGCGTTGGCCTCACGCGTGGAACTCAGGAACTGGCCAACAACCAGATCGTGTCCGGGTCATCGCGGCTCATCAGCGCCAGCGTGCAGATCCTCGTGCTCACCTTCGGTATCCTCACCGGCGCCCGGCTGGCTCCGCTGCAGGACTACAACTTCGCGGACCTTACCGACGCCTTGCTGCCCTGGTGGGCGGCATGGATCGGCGTCCTCGTCTTCGCCATAGGCCAGTCCATCGTGTCCAACGAGCCACGCGGGGCGGTGCGCATCGTCGTCGTGCTGCTGCTTGCGACCTACGGCGTGCAGACCCTCGTGTCCGCGACCATCGACCCCATCCTCGCTTCCGGTGTTGCGGCCGGCGCAGCACTCCTCGGTGCGACGGTGGTTCAGCGCAGGTCACGCCGCGGGTTCCCGGCGTTCGCGCTGTTCGAGCCGGTCTTCTGGCTACTCGTGCCCGGCTCGCTCGGACTGGTCGCCCTGACCCAGGAATTCGCCGCACGCGACGCCGCCCTGACTCAGCAAGTCGACGCAGCCGGCAACAACGCATCGTCGGTCATTGGACTCACGACCGGTACCGACGTACTCACGGTCGCCGCCGGCACAATCATCGCGATCACGATCGGGATGCTGGTGGCAAGCGCCATGGCACGCCTGGTGCCGACGCGTGAGGCGGCAACAAGCACGAAGTCAAGGAGTGGA